>JAUHQH010000068.1 GCA_030408485.1 Candidatus Neptunichlamydia sp.
AAGAAGCTAAGATAAGAAAAGACCGTCTACCGAATCGCTGCTTTGAAAACGGAGAGGGTATAGTTCAATCGTATTGTCATCCGCGAAATGGTTTTATTTATTGATCAGCCAAATCAGGTTCGATCTCTTTGTTCTAGGCAATGGGCTAAAATATAATTTTATATTTTTTTCGTTTGGTATAAATTTCTTCTCATCTAACATTTCTTCAGCGTTAAAAGAATACTGAATAATTTGCCGGTAAATAGGAGAACTATTGCTTGCCATAGACATCCTGAAAATTTCATACTAAAGCCCTTTTTGATTGCCGCATACAAATCAAACATCCCAAAGTGCTTATAGTTATAATTAGTGGATAGAGGCTGCACATAACCAAAGAATGAGATTTTTCAAAAATCATTAAACAAATTGGCACAGTGCTCCCACCAAAAACTGATGTAGCAATAGCGGAGCTAATGAAAATACCACGACAACGTTGAGACACACTAAATTGATGCAACATCCAACTATGAATAGGCCCTATCACCAGACAGGCACAGGCTGTAAGAACCATTTGTAAGACCAGCAAATTTCTGCATAAAAACGTTAAAGGGATGATGACAATAGAGAATAAGCAGATGCCTGTCAGAATGGTTTTTTGCATTCCCATCTTGTCTGCTAACAATCCAGATAAAATTAATAACACTCCATATGCAATTAGAGACTTAAATGTAGAGAAATCCTCTGTATTGGCTTCGATATTTATCAAAGGAAGAAAGATAAAAATAAAATTGTAACTTACTATAAAAAATGCTAGAACAGAAACTACGCTAACGACTTTTGACCATTCCTGCCTAATAAAAGCAAACCATTTCACTTCTTTCAATAACGTTTGATTCAGAGTGCAAAATGCAGGTGTCTCTTGACAGCACTTTTTCAAAACATAACTAATTAGACCTCCTGCTGCTCCTACAAAGAAGCAAGCCCGGATCCAAAATTCATCTCGCATGACAAGAGACAAGGTTGCTAAACCATTAGCAAAAACTAAACCAAAAACAGCAAAGAGGCAGCTTAAAGAACTCATTAATCCATTTTGTTTTCGCTCAGAGTGTTCAAGGGAAAAGACGATAGAGCCGTGGTACTCACCTCCCGAGAAAAAATGCTGAGCACCGATCAAAACAAGAAAATAAATCCATCCATCTTTAAGCAAATGAATGGGAATAAGTCCCATTAGGCCTGTTGCAATAGCTAGCCCCAAAGTTGAATAGATGCAAATTTTTTGTCTTCCATATCGATCCCCAATTAAACCATAGTAAATGGCTCCAGCTGGATATAGAAGGGAAGAACCGAGAAGAACTAAAGAATAAGAAAAAAAAACTGTGTTCCGTGCTGTTGTCTGTTGAAATAGAAGAGGTGCAAGTAAAGGTGCTATGAAACTATAAATAACCATGTTATAGGCTTCTACTGAGCTAGAAATCCATCCAATCCAAACTTCTTTTGGGAAAGCCTTAAAAGCTTTTAATTTATCAATTATAATCAAATTTATTCACCCTCCTCTTGATGCGGGGGAAAGTTCAATAAATGGTAAAAATGATGTACAGATCCATTTCCTTGACCAATTTTTAATTGCCTTCCAGTATCGATTGTTTCTGCTAAATACTCTTTAGCTTGGTTTACCGAATCCAAAATGGTAAATCCCCTTGTTAGAAAAGCTGTTATAGCTGCAGAAAAAGCACATCCTGTCCCATGAGTGTTTTGCGTTTGAATCCTTAGAGTTGAAAGCTGGTGAATTTCAAGATTGGGATTTTCTAAACATAGGCAACCATCACAATCATCGCTTAGATGTCCTCCTTTGACAACTACAGCTTGAGGGTCCATCTGAATTAAATCTAATGCTCCTTTTTCCATTTGAGCTTTATCTCGAATTTCTCTACCTAACAACTCAGAGGCTTCTAATGGATTGGGAGTTAAAAACAGTTGTGATTGATAAAAGCCTCTCCTTCATGCTAGAAATTGCTTTAGGCATTAAAAACTTATCGCCACTAGCTAGAGCTTGAGTGTCAGTAATAGCAAGAGAGGCAATTCCTGAAGGATTACCTCTAATGACCTCTACCGTGCCCGGATCCAAAATGGAATGAGCTGTTTTTGTACGATAAGAGGTAGCTCCTGCACCAACAGGATCGAGTATAATCGGAGTACTCTTGGAATCAGCGGCCTTAAGAGCGACCATCATTCCTTGGATCCAAAAAGGGCTCAATGTACCTATATTTAAGACTAGACTACTTGCAATATTAACTACGTCTAAAGCATGGGCAATTATTAGAGAAGCTCCAATAGCCAAAAGACCATTAGCGGTGCTCTCGACAACAACATAATTAGTGATGATATGAATAAGAAGATAAGACTTTTTGATCGCCTGGATATCTGACCAGACGCACTGAAGGTCTATCGGCACTTTCACTCTCCCTCCGCTGGTATTATCCAGATCAGGTTTTAGGGATTCTCTCAGCTAGGATATGACAAACATACCTAGCACCCCTGGTGATGAGAATTTTGTTAACTTAAAAGGTCATTCTATCAATAAAAGTAAAATTTCTTCAACTGAAAAAAAATGAAGCAATCGCCGCTATATATCTTAAATAGCTATTAATAAAGAAGTTGTGTGAAGTTCAGCTTCAAGAGAATTCCAATCAAAAGTCCTAAATGCATCCAATCTTCCGGACGTTTTTTAAATTCCATCATTGTTAGAAAGGATTCACTCACTGGTAATAAAAGACTTTCCCCCTTCAGTTCCAAGTTCTGAAATACTAAATCTAAAAGTTGCCGTTTTCATCCACTTCAGAGTTTTCGCAAATCTCTCGAGTGCATACCGCTAAGTTCATGACCAGGTTCGCTATAATGGAGCTATTGCAAATAGAAGACTTTTTAAAAGAAATCAAGAGCAGGCAGTCCTAAAATATGGAAAGATCTCAAAGAGAAAGGGTTATCAGCAAAAGTGATTAAGGAATAGAAAGGTGTGAAAAAGATCGTTGATAAGGAAAAACCCAATCTCCTTGAGCAAAACTTTACTGCATCAGATCTAAACAAAAAATGGACGAGCGATACCACCTATATCCGAACAGAGAAAGGATAGGCATATTTATGTGCAATATCTACTTGATTTTCTTGGCGCCTATTTTCTTCAAGACAAGGTTTTACTCCAAATTTTCGGTTATGTTTTTGGAGATACCCTTTTAAAAATTTATTCGCTTCTAATTTATTCGCTTCTTCTAATGTCCTTATTCCGGCTAATCTCATTTCTACCCTTCCTTTAGCTTGGAGACTATGGGTGCAGATCAGATCGATCCTTAGCTCTTTTAGCGCCGCTCCATATTGGGTGAGATCTCCTTACCTCTCTTTTTGGTTTCATCTTACAAGATGCTGTGCTTAATCGCTATATATCCCTCTGGGTAGCCCATTTTCTCTTATGCACTCTTTTGTTCAGCTTCATATAGTTTTTGGTTGTTTCTGCTTCGACAAATTTTCCTATTGGGATTTCGCTTGTCGCATCGTCTATGAGCACAATTAAACTCATCCTTGACCCTCTCCCTTCTAGGTAATCATGCTCTGATCCGTTATATTGGAATCTATTGCTACAAAAGCTGACAAGTGAGGTCTAAACCATCGTAGTGGAGACGCAGAGACTAAACCTGCAAAACTTCTAAAGCAAACTGTTACTTTAACACTTCTTGCTGCTGTGATTCACGATGCAGATTACTACATCGAAGGATCGCCACCAAAAATTTACAACACTCTTTTTGTGTTTACTCCAATTAGAGTTCCAGATACTAGTATTCTAAAATCTGTTCAATCTGTTTGGAAAAACTTTGATGCAAAAGCTCTTCTTCTGACTTTTTCTCCCTCCGCTTCTACTTCAAATTTTTTGTTATCCTTTTCTATATATTTTAAGAGGTATTTATTTCCTCCTTCTATACTCGAAATTTCTTCTAATCTTAGTTCCTTTCCTAAGCGATCCTGCTAGGAGAGAATTTGGGCAGATTAGTTCGATATCAAGCTCTTTTAGGACTCTTCCTAGCTGAGTCATTCTTTTCTTCTTATAACCTTCTTCCATTTATGCCGGTCACTGTAGGCTTTCCATCCTTTCTTTAAAACTTCCTAGATACCCAGCTGTTGTCTCGACTTCGGTAAATTTTAAATGGATGATCTTCTTTGTTCCATCATCTATAAATCCTAATAGACAACTGGACTTCCATCTATTTGGATCAGTTCTCTCTCTATAGATCTTCTTTGAGGTCTTTTGACAGTCTCTACAGAAACTTGAACTCGATGATCTTCTTTTAGCTTTTCTGTTGCAAAAGAAGGTCTAAATCCCTGGTATCTGTTTTTTAGATGAGAAATAGTCTCTTCTCTTGTCTTCTCTCGAATTTTTCTATTATTTTGCTTTCCTCTTTTCTTCGAAAGTAACCCATTTACCCCTTCTTCTCGATACCTCTTTAATAACCTTCTAAAGTGCCGATCGCTGATCCCAAACATTCCTGAGGTTTTTATTTGGCTTACCCTTTGTTTTTCTACTTGCTTCTATTAAACCACATCGGTTTAATTTTTTTTTGTCATGACAACTAATTTCTCCAATCCTTTATCCTCTCTATTTTTAGGACACCTCTATTTTGAAGAATTAGGACATTATCATTTTGATACTACACAAACGATCAGTTCTTGAGCGTTTTTGCCACAGACTCTAAACTATCGGGCCCCGAGGCATTTTTAATGGGAGCAAAATATTTTTCCCGTTCAGAAAGGAGAACTTTATAACTTTTAGCATAGGGAAATAGATCGAAAATGAAATACTCCTTTTTTGAAAACCAAGATCCTTTAATTTTTTTTCGAACGGTGTGAAGAGGAAGAGAAACGGTAGTTCCTAGCTTGACAAAGTCAAGAGTGCAGGAAAAAATCCCTGTATTCCCTAACATTTCCTCGTTCAAATGGGTAGACTCTGTATACTCTTCCACCTGGAGCTTGTCCCCATCCAAAATGACCCCTATTTTTTCATCAGGCCCCTTACGCTTAACCCCTCTTAGGACAAGATCTACCCCATGATTAGCACTTATAAGCTCCTTATCAAAAGGAGTTGCAAGAGGGTTATCAACCGGAAGAACTTGGAGATATTTTATCCCTATTTCTTTCCATTGATTCCAAAGCCCTTCCTGGCAAAAATAGGTAAAGGCTTTTCCATTTCCATCGGGAAACTCTCTTTCCATTCTCTGCTGAAAAAGGGTCACATTTTCTAACCCAAAAAAATTCTCTTTTTTTAAATAAGCAAGGGTCGATTCATGATTTAAGGGTGAAGTCATCACCGCTATAGGCGCCTTTGGATCTTTCACCTTTTGTAAAAGGATATGAAAAAGCGTTTTCTTTTCTTTTAGTGGAAGCTCGATACATCCTTTCGGTCTATTAAAGTCGAGTCGTGTTCCCTGCCCACCCGCAAGGATTAAACAGCCACAATTAAATCGGGTTTTTAAGGAGTGCGTCATAGACCGTATCAACAGAAATATTAGCGACAGTATCATTCTTCCCATGGAGAGGAAGGTGTTCAAATAGTGGATTGGGAGAGTCGACTTTTTGACGCAAGACTCCTTGCTGTGGATCGGCCCAAAGAGAGACAACACGGATAGGATAGGAAGCATCGACATAATAGGTCACTGATAATACTCCTGAATCAGGAGCCACTAAGTAGCGACACCGATTTTTAATGAGTGAAAGCATTTCAAAAACATTTGTTTTTCCTCGAAGATCAATCAAATCTTCCATTAAAAAAGCGGGCTCACTTTCCATTCCAAAAAGGAGAACTTTCCCCTTTTTTTTCTCATGAATCTTTTTAAATAGGTTTCTCCAAGAAGGTAAGTCCCAATTTTTTTCATACTCATAATAAACGCCCGTCTCTGCTTGAACATGGCAGCCAATGTAGGTCTCATTGGGGTCGAGTTCATACTTATCAATCAAGGCATCCCACTCTGGATTCCAGTTAAGTTTTGGTATCAGTGTTCCAAGTTGCCATTTCAGCCAACGAGTGGGGTTGGGTTTTTCTAAAACAACATCAAACATATTTGGACTAAGTTGATGCTCTTTTAGTACCGCATTCACATCCACTGCCTTTCCACGAACAACACTTTCTCCCACTATCACTTTCACATCATCGATCATTGCAAAAAGATCAGCTAAATCTTTTCGTGTGACAAAAGTGACGGATGCTCGAGGGATATAGCTTCTAATGCGACAAACAAGAGCATAAAGACCAAGAGGAATATCTCCTAATCCCCGATTCCAAACAACTAAAAAACGAGACTTCTCTTCTTTTTCCATTTTCTTTAGGAGTTTATCAAAAGGATTCGGGCGGAAAGGTTCGATCAGTTTTTTAAGCATGACTATATACGTCCTCCATCTGTTTTAAAACAGCTTCTGTGACCTCTTCCACTCCTATCTTTTTCATACAGGGGAAGTCGATAGGACAGATCCGTTTAAAACAAGGAGAACAGGGAACCTTTTTCTGAATTACATTTTTACTTTGTCTATAAGGGCCTGTTGCAACTAGACTTGTCGAGCTGAAAAGAGCGACAAGAAGAACGTCTAAACCATCGGCGATATGCATCGGACCGCTATCATTCGTTAATAAGACGGAACAAATTTTGATCAGGGCTAAGAACTCTCGAAGCGTTGTTTTTGCAGCAAGATTTATGACTCGTTTTGGAAGGTCTACACAAATATTTCCAATAAGTTGCTTATGCGATCCATCCCCAAAGAAAAGAACAACATGACGAGGATCAGCCTCCACAAGGTTTTTTGCCACTTCTCTAAACCTTTCAGGAAACCAGCACTTTGCTGTTCCAAAAGCTGCCCCAGGATTAATTCCAATCAATTTGGCATCTGGAGGAATGTCAAATCGCTTGACAATCTCCCATCCGTTCTTAATCTCTTCCTCTGAAACAATCAAGCAAGGAAAAGTCTCCGAAACAGGAATTCCAAGGGGAGCCAACAGCTCCTTATAAGTGAGGACAAGATGCTGCTCTTTCCTCTTTTCAGGAAATAGGATAGGGTGACTGAGTAGAAAGTTCCGCCTATCACCGCGATAACCAATGGTGTTTTTTACATTTCCTTTCCAAAAACGCCACGCAGATGAAAAAGAGTTCGTCAGCAAAATACCTAAATCATAACGTCCTTGCTTCAAATGAGCGACGACATTGCGTTCATGAATACGACGAATCATTCCTTTAGAACGTTTAAATCGAAAAAGTTCATCGACAACAGGATCATGCTCTAAAAGTGGCGCGACATTTTCTTGACACATTGCTGTGATCTCGGCTTTTGGAAAGGCGTTTCTCAAATCAATAAGAATCGGAGTTGCCATAACCAAGTCTCCCAGCCAATTAGGCATCCGGACAATAATAGACTGAGGATTGAGATTTTTCAGGTCCTTCATACGAGAAAGGTTAACAGAAAAACTTTTTCAAGCCATACTGAAAAAATATGAGACAAAAAAAAATCATTATTTTAGGGATTGACCCAGGAACGCGAATCACTGGGTATGGGATTATCGAAACCGATCTTCGAAGCTATACCCCTATCGACTTTGGTTGTATCCGTCCCTCTACAAAACTTCCTTTACATGAAAGATATGCTCTCATCCATAAAGGAGTTGAACACCTTTTGGACAAGTATGCCATTGCAGCCCTCTCTGTAGAAACACAATTTGTCAGTCGGAATGCTCAAAGTGCCATCAAGCTTGGAATGGCGCGAGGTGTTGCAATCCTTGCTGCAACTAAAAGGAAAATCCCCATACACGAATACGCTCCAAAAAAAGCAAAACTTGCTATTGTAGGAACAGGCGCTGCAACCAAAGCGCAAGTCCAGCGGATGATGCAAACTCTTTTAAATTTAACAGAACTTCCAACCCCAGAAGATGCAGCAGATGCCCTTGCTCTTGCAATATGCCATGCAAATTCTTTAAAACAGGTCCACTATGATGTTTGAATATATTAAAGGCACTCTCATTTCTATCAATCCCCATAAAGCTGTTGTCGACGTGGGTGGGGTTGGCTACCTTCTCCATATTCCTTTGAGTGCTTTTTCTGCGATGCCCCCCCTTAGCAAGGAAATAATTTTTTATATCTCTTCGGTTATCCGAGAAGACTCTCATAAAAATTTTGGATTTCTAAGCATCAAAGAGCGAGATCTGTTTGAAAAAATTAGTGGTATTTCAGGAGTTGGCCCTAAAACTGCCCTGGCACTCATCGGCCATCTCGATACCCAGGCTCTTGAATCAGCAATTACAACAGCAAACTCTACAATTCTTTCTAAAATCCCAGGGATAGGAAAAAAAACAGCGGAGCGCCTTATTGTTGAGCTCCGCGATAAAGTTCTCAAAAGGCTCAAAAAATATCCTTTACCGACAACGCCTCAAAAAGAATTATCTGAAGAAGATCAAAAAATGAATGATGCTCTTTCAGCCTTGATGAACCTTGGCTATAACTCTCTTCAAGCACAACGAGCCCTCAAAAAGGCCCTTTCAAATTTTAAAGAGATACCAGGACTTAGCACACTTATACGTAGTGCGTTATCAAACACATAATAGATTTTTTTATAAAAAATTTTTCAAAAAGACTGTAAAGGCAAAGTTAAGATATCTCCTTATGTAAGGTGGCTTGGTTTTTGTTTTCCGTCATTGGAGAGGACATTTTAACATAGCCAATGGGGGGACATTATCACGTTGCCGTTACAAAGACTTGACCACTCTCATTAGAAAATGGTAAACTTGTGCCAGCTTTTAATCAAACTTTCCTTAGCTAGGAGGAAAATTATTATGACCGGAATGATTACCAATGTTATTTGCAAATCGTTTGCTGCAGGTGCTAGACTAAGTTATTATATCTTTGTAATTGCTGCTGCTGGAAAAATGGCTGAGCTTGGATTTAGAGCTGTTAGCTGGATTACAAATCCTGAGGAAGACAATATATTTGGATCTATTGTTGCAATAGCTACCAATTGGTATGGCGCAAATACTAGCACTGAAAAACTTCTAAAGCAAATTGTTACTTTAACACTTCTTGCTGCTGTGATTCGCGATGCAGCTTACTACATCGAAGGATCGCCACCAAAAATTTACAACATTTCTCTTGTGTTTACTCCAATTAGAGTTCCAGATACTAGTATTCCAAAATCTGTTGAATCTGTTTGGAAAAATTTTGATGCAAAAGCTCTTTTTGTAAATAGCTAAGAAAACTGGTTTAATTTTTTGAAGAAAAAGAGGTACTAACGGCACCTCTTTTTTATTGGATAATTTATGGAATTTAATCACCGCAGTTATGAAAAAGGGCAGACGATTGCCGCTATAGCAACTCCTCCTGGAGAGGGTGGGATTGCTGTTGTTCGAATTGCGGGCGACCGCGCTTTTGAGGTCGCAGATCGGATCTTTTCAGGGCCGATTCAAAAATATGAATCACATACCATTCACTTTGGCAAAATCATCGACCCACAAGGGAATACGATTGATGAGGGACTTGCCGTTGTTATGAAAAATCCCCGTTCTTATACAGGTGAAGATACGGTTGAAATTCATTGCCATGGAGGTGTAATCATCACCCGAAAAGTTTTAGATGCAGCCTTGAAAGCAGGTGCCCGTGCAGCACTTCCTGGAGGATTCACCTTTAAAGCCTTTCAAAATGGAAAAATTGATTTGACAAAGGCTGAAGCGGTACAACAAGTGATTGCGTCAAAAAGTGAAATGGCCTGGCAGGCAGCTGAAAACCATTTAGAAGGGAAGCTTCATCAAAAAATTTCAGAGTTTCAAAAGGGACTCACAGAAATCGCAGCCATTCTTGAAGCCTGTGTTGATTTCCCTGAAGAGGGACTCGAATTTGAAACTAAAGAAGAACTCTTAGCAGATCTTTCAGATTTACAAAATAAAATGTGCGCTTTACATCATACTTTTTATGATGGAAGTACCTTAAAATCAGATTGTTCTCTTTGCCTTATTGGAGCGCCTAACGTGGGAAAATCTTCGTTGATGAATGCGCTGACAGGAAAAGAGCGCGCCATTGTAACCCATATCCCAGGAACAACCCGGGATATTTTAGAAGAAGAGGTTCAAATTGCTGGGCTGAATTTCCGCCTAATCGATACAGCTGGCATCCGTCAAACCGATGAAATTGTTGAAAAAGAAGGGATTCGTCGCTCAGAAAAAGCAGCAAAAGAAGCCGACCTTGTTTTAATCATTTATGATATCACCAACCCTATATGTCTCGAGCTCAATCTCCCAGAAAAAAAGACTATTGGGATTTGGAATAAAATCGATTTAGATCATCAGGAAAAAGAAAAACTTCCTTATTCTCATGTCGTTGAAGTTTCTGCAAAAGAGGGAAGGGGAATGGATACGCTTAAAAAAGAAATTCATAAAGTGATCTGGAAAGAAGGACCTCCTTCAAAAGAAGAGGTTCTTTTAACAAGTGAGCGTCATCATCAAGCTTTAGGCAATGCAATCGCTGCTTTAAAAACCCTTTCAGAAGGGGTTCAAGCAGATATTTCTCCAGAGTTTCTTATTTCAGATATTCGCTTGGCATTAAAAGAGTTAGGAACGATAATCGGAATGAATATTACCGAAGAGGTCTTAAGTGCCATCTTCTCAAAATTCTGTGTTGGGAAATGAGTAACGTTACTAAAATTCGAAGAATCCTAAACAAATTTTTTCCAAACCCTCCCATTCCCCTTAAATATTCCAGTCATTACACCTTACTTATTGCAGTCCTTCTTTCAGCGCAATGCACCGATAAAAAAGTCAATGAAGTGACACCGAAACTTTTTGCAAAAGCAAAGACGCCAGAGCAAATGGCAAAACTTTCTGTCGCTCAAATCGAATCAATCATTCGCCCTTGTGGTCTTGCGCCTACAAAAGCAAAAGCGATAAAAAAGCTCTCAGAGATCCTTGTTGAAGATTATGGGAGGAAAATACCTCGCACAATTGAAGAACTTGAAAAACTTCCAGGGGTTGGCCATAAAACCGCCTCTGTTTTTGCCGTTCAAGTTCTAAAAATTCCCGCTTTTCCTATCGATACACACATTCATCGGTGCGCAAAAAGATGGAGACTTAGCAGTGGAAAAAATGTAAAACAAACAGAAAGAGATCTCATGAAAGTTTTCCCCAAATCCTCATGGGGAAAACTTCATCTTCAAATCATCTATTACGCCCGCAAATATTGTCCCGCAAAAGGACACAAGTTAGAAGAGTGTCCGATTTGCAAAGCTATTAAGGAGGAGAGGCAATAGCCTTTCCTAAAGAAGTTCCCATTTTCGCATAAGTTTCGATATACCCTGCAGAAGCATCGATTAAGTCTTGATCAAATTGAATAGTGTCTGGTTGAAAAAGGAGGATAATGCAAGACCCTCCAAATTCAAAGTATCCCTTTTCTTCCCCTTTTTCATGAGTTTTGTTTGTAATGAAGGTTTGCTTAATTGATCCAACACAGATGGCCCCTACTTCAATATAAAGCAGTTGCCCAAAGAGTCCTGTCTCAAGAGAGGTTAAAACCCGTTTGTTTTCACTAAGAATGGCAATATGCTTTTTAAGCGCTAGCGGGTTTACAGAAAAGAGAGGACCATTAATAAGCTTTGCTTTTCCCGGAATGGAGGTACAGGGAAAATGAAACCGATGATAATCGGTGGGGCAAAGACGAGAAATGACCATCGCTCCCCTTTTATAAAGTTCGAAAAGAAACTCATCATTTAAAAGACGACAGAGGTCAAACTTACTATCTTTAATATAAAACCCTTCTATTTGAGAAATATCGGGAAAAACGAAATGTCTTCCATCTGCTGGGAAAACTGCAATATTTTCGCCAGAAACAATCGGTCGTGCTTCTGGTTTTAATTTACGGATGAAGAAATCGTTAAACGAATAAAAACTTTCAACAGGGTCAGCAAATTCAGCAACATTGATGTGAAAGTCCCGAATAAAAGGGATAATTTTTGTCCTACTTTTCTTACTCTTTTGGTTTTTTCCGTAAAAAAAAGAAAAGGATGGAGCATGTGCAATTAAAGGAACAACGAAAAAGGAAAAGAGCTTTGATAAGAGGCTATTGCCATAGAGGATCTCAATAAAAAACTTACCATAAATCTTTTCTTTTTTTAGCTGCTTTGTACTTCGATCTCTATAGATAATTTCTCCCATATCGCAAATCATAGCATGTAAAATCAGTTTTAAGCTATACTTCTATTAAAGAATGTACAGGTCACTATGTTTGGATTGATAAAGAAAATTTTTGGAACGGCACAAAGTCGTCAAGTCAAGCGCTATCAGAAAATTGTTAAAAAAATCAATCTTATCGAAGAAGGCTATCAAAGCCTAACTGACGATGAAGTTAAAGGAAAAGTTCTCGAGTTTAAAGAACGACTTAAAAATGAAGAGATTGTTGACACTCTCCTTCCTGAAGCTTACGCTCTTGTCAAAAACACATGCCGACGCCTTTGTGGAACCCGCATTCATGTCTCTGGATACGATCAAGAATGGGACATGGTCCCCTATGATGTCCAGCTGATTGGCGCGATTGCCATGCATTATGGCTCTATCGCTGAAATGATGACCGGAGAAGGGAAAACCCTTACTGCGTCGATGCCTCTTTTCTTGCATGCTCTAACGGAACAGCCTGTTCATCTCGTCACAGTCAATGATTATCTTGCTAACCGCGACTCGGAATGGATTGGGGAAATTTTCCGATGGTTAGGATTCACTGTTAAAGCTCTGACTAACAGCATTCATCCTCATGAACGTAAAGAGATTTACAAAGCCGACATCGTCTATGGAACCGCTTCAGAATTTGGTTTTGATTATCTCCGCGATAATTCGACGGCACATGCCATTGAAGAACAATGCCAACGAGGCTATTACTTTGCGATCATCGATGAAGTGGATTCTATTTTGATTGATGAAGCACGGACTCCTCTTATTATTTCAGGTCCTGCAACTCAATCAAGACAAATGTATGATGAGCTCAAAGACTCTGTCTCGCGCGTTGTAAGATTGCAGAGAGATCACTGTAATAAATTAGCTTCCGATGCACGCAAAACTTTAGAAAAATTGGGTCGTATTTCTGAAGATGTAGAAAAAAGAAAACTTTCTAAAGAAGAAACAAAAGAAGAAGAAGAAGCTTTCCGCAACCTTTGGCTTGTTGGAAAAGGAACGCCTCAAAATAAACTTCTTAAACGAATCAAAGAACACCCAGACCTTCGTGCAGAGCTTGAAAAGTGGGAAACCTATTTCCATGCAGAACCGAATAAAGATGAGCGCCACGAAACGCTTGCAGAGCTTTACATTATTATTGATGAACGCGCCAATGAATTTGAATTAACCGATAAAGGAATTGCTTCCTGGACCGAAGGAAATCAAGAAGCAGAAGACGATTTTCTCATGCTCGACTTGGGTGGTGAATATGCCAAGATTGATGAAAATCCCTCTCTTGCTGAAAAAGAAAAGATGGAAAAGAAGATTGCCCTCCGTGAAGAAGACAGTCGACGCAAAGAGCGCTCTCACAATTTGAGACAACTTTTCCGCGCGCACCTTCTAATGGAAAAAGATATACATTACATCGTTCAAGACCGCAAGATTGTCATCATTGATGAAAACACAGGACGCCCTCAACCTGGACGTCGTTTTTCCGATGGTCTCCATCAATCGATTGAAGCAAAAGAATCAGTTCCGATTCAAGAAGAAACGCAAACCTACGCTACGATCACGCTGCAAAACTATTTCCGGATGTATGACAAGCTTGCAGGGATGACCGGTACAGCAATGACCGAAGCAAATGAACTCAAGGAAATCTATAAAATCGAAGTTCTTGAAATCCCAACGCATAAAAAGTGCCTCCGCAAAGATGCTGATGATGAGATCTATATGTCCGAGCGAGAAAAGTATAATGCTCTTATCAAAGATATCATTGAAATTCATGAGCAAGGCCGCCCTATTTTAATTGGAACGGAGTCGGTTGAAGTCTCTGAAAAACTTGCACGGATTTTAAAACAAAATAAACTGAAAGCAACCATCCTTAACGCAAAAAACCATGCTAAAGAAGCAGAGATTATCGCTTTAGCAGGCCAGTTAGGATCTATTACTGTTGCAACCAATATGGCAGGACGGGGAACCGATATTAAACTAGGAGAAGGTATTGCTGAGACAGGTGGGCTTCATGTGATTGGAACCACACGTCACCAATCTCGACGGATCGATCGACAACTTCGTGGACGTTGTGCGCGCCAAGGAGATCCTGGAACTTCAAAGTTCTATGTCTCTTTTGAAGATCGACTCATGCGCCTCTTCACTTCACCAAAACTAACGGCATTCCTTCAACGTTTCCGCCCTCCTGAAGGAGAGCCGATTTCAGCGAAAGTTCTTAACCGATCGATTGAAACAGCACAAAAACGTGTCGAACAACGGAACTATTCGATCCGAAAGCATACCCTTCAGTATGACGATGTGATGAATAAACAAAGACAAGAAGTCTATACTTTCCGTAATGGAATCCTTAAAGAAAAAGAGTCGATCAAGCTTGCAGAAGATGTTCTCGAAGAAATCTCAGGATACCTTGCTGCTCCTTTCTTTACTTCAAAAGCCGTTGAAGATGGTTGGAATTCTCATGAATTTGCAGAAGCTCTGATGACTCACTTCCCTATCACTGTTGATAAAAATGCTTTTGATGACGATTACCTCTCTATTGAAGAGATCGAAAAGAAAGGGGCACAACTGATTATCGATGCTCTAAAAGCAAAGCTCGATCATGAAGCGCAAACCATTGCCTCTATTCAAGAAAATGCAGGAAAAGAAATCGACCCCTTCCCTGTTTTACACCAAGTGGTTCGAAGTATTCTCTTAAAAAACATCGATAAACTCTGGCAAGAACACCTTTTATCCATTGACCACCTCCGCATAGAGGTCAATATGCGTGTTGTGGGACAAAAAGACCCTCTCTTAGAGTTCAAACATGAAGCCTTTGCTCTTTTTGATACGTTTAGTAGCGATTTAAAACTTGCAATTGCTCACGATCTCTTTAAGTTCCAAACGATGCCTCCTCTTGATCAGCAAAACCTCCTTCATAACTTACAACAAAAGCACCCGTCGGGATTGTTTCTACCGAATAGATCCATCCAAGGATAAAAAGTTGTTATACTATTTATCAAAACTAAACAACGCCTCGCCTACAATTCGAAGGGTTCATTGAGGGTCGATTTGAAATCGGCTGTCATACTGAATCATCGAAAGGATTATCAATATAATAAGTTTGTTATTAATTAACAGTTTAAAGATATCAATAAGAAATTGACAGTATTTTGAAACCTTGCTAAGAGATAGTATGGCAACATTGCATGCTTGGGCTATCGCACGATCCAAGTATCTCAAGACTAGATCTTTTTGAGATTGTATCAAGTAAGACAAAAACATCTATAATACCCTTAATTATAGATCCCCTGAAAACGCTCTTTCTTATTTGATCTTGTGGAAACCTAACCACTATTATTCTCACTCGAGGAGCTCTTATACTAGCCACTAAAGCTTTAAAAGGAAGAGTTCGATTCTATTCCAACCCTTTCAGAACAAATGACCGGAGCTATTGGAGTCTACCGTCTTCCTATTCCCCTTCTTGTAGGAATGACCATCTATTTGAGTAGAAGAGAAAACCTAGAAGCTTTAATGAAAAGCCTTCGATCTTTAATCGATATCGATCGAGAAGGAGGGTCGAGATTATCTAACTTGTTGCTGGATTTTGATGAATTAGTCGCTAAGGTAGAAAAAGAAATCCAGGAAGGCTTGGACGGCATTAACGTCTCTGTCCGTTATATTGTTTTTGCCAATGGACTCAGAGTGATTCGCATCATCTCAAGAGAAATTAGTGACTTTGAGGATCATTTAATGAATCTATCGACTAAAATGCCTGCTTTTGAAAGAAAGTTAGAAACGGCTAGAAAAATCCTTGTGGATTCCAAAAGTCATTTAATCAGGAAAATGCGAGAAATAGAATCAGAGTCTGATCGTATTGATCAAATGCTCCAAGAACTACAAAAAGAACATGCCTCCTATTAGGAAGGAAAGTTCAAAACTCTTTTGGATCAAGAAAACCTAATCGAGTAGAAACAAACCCTCAACGAAAAACTCGCTCACCTCAAAGAGCTCTACAATACCATTGATCTAATTACCTCAAGAATCTGCATCAAATACACTCCTCTAACTATCCTTGAAGATGTTTTTTTGATTGTTTGCGACATGCCCAGTATTCAAGATATACAAAATTGTATAACAACAGGAACGGGAGCCGGCCTCGTTATCAATGGGTTCGTGACTGTTGGAAGTCTTTTTACACGGAACCTTCCATTAGCCTATATGAGCACTTTTTCTTTTGCGGGCAATTGGCTGGGTCACTCTTCTGCAAGAGATGGTCTCCGCTGATATTCTTCTATTCTCCACTGTTTCTGATAGATCTCATAGATTTTTTCAGCATCAATTCTCAAATCATTAGTAAGCGAGATATAATTCTCCTATAGACCCATTTTCTTTTTGAAAACCTTCTTTGTTAGACCTGCAGGAAATGAAAGGTTTTTTTAAGTTAAGTTAAGTAGGCTCTCCTTTTTTCACCATCTTCCAACTCTAATGTCTTTAAATTTTGATACTTTTTTTTCTTTTTCCTTGACTTCATACTATTGATTCCTTCAAAGTCTAACTCTTTCAATAAAAATTACTTTATTTTGACATGGAAAAGCTCCACCCCTACCGCAACCATCTTAAGCAAACTCTTCAGGAAAGCAAACTCTTTACATCAGGCACCCAAAAAAGAGATGATCGCTTCGATAAGTTATACAAACAATTCTTCTGCGAAATCAGAGTGCCAGAAGCGCTCATAAAAAATACCTCGCAATCCCTTGCTAATCATAGCCCAACGCAGCAGCTTGTCGAATCTTTAAAGAAGATAATCGAAAAAGAATATGGCCTGCAGGAGCAGTTTCTTGAGGAATTAAAGAATAACAATAAAAAGTTTTCGTCGTTAGAACTTGAAGAGAGCGATAGCCATTACCGCAATTACTACCTCTTCTGTAGGCTATTTCCTAAATGTTTCGATACAATGAAAAGCATTTTTCAAGATCTTTTGGCGCTAGAGTTTTTAAAGAATCCAAACCGAAAATATTCTTTATCTACACTCTGTGCATCAACAGACGGTGAAGAAGAAATCGAAGCAATCAAAAAAAGGGTTTGGGAAGAGACAAAGCTTGCCATTGAAGGTCAAAAAAAACATGACAAAGCATTATCCGAGAGAAACTGGAAACAACTCAAGACAGACCTTTACCAAACAGTCTCTTCTGTTGGCTTGTCCTTGGCATCGAAAAACCCCCAATATGCGATTAACCAAGTTGCTAGAACTGGAACGAACCTCATTGGAAGAGCTCTTGATCCAGAAGGAAAATCTAAGGGAGTAACATTTCTTCTCAAGCTCCTATCAAATACCGCTACATCCTACGCAATGAAAGGGAATGGAAAAGCCCTTATAAAATCATTAGCTGTTGATCTCATTGATCTTTCCACAAGAAGCAAGTAATACCAGTAAAGAAAAGGGATTGCTCCTTGACTTTGGATCAGCGCTTTTGAAGGGTGGACTTTCCCTGGATAAAAACCGGATAACAGAAAATATCTTGGGCCTTGTTGCCTCCAAAACAGCAGAAATGCTTCCCGAGGGAGATAAAAGCGAGCTCTATCGCGCATTTAGGGCAACAGCAACGAATCCCGATCTGCACGGCTATGCCATCAAAAAAGGGATGGACTACGCTTTTAAGAAGTCGTTGCCTGAAGTTGCAGAGCTTTCGCAAGAAAAGGTCGAACAGCCAGTAGAAAAACTTACTGAAAAAATCGCTGCGATAAAAGCTCAGATCAGCAAGCAAGATGAAGTCATCAGTATTGGACAAGAGCATCTGAATAATCTGCATAATCTGCGGAAAGACTGGCGGGTTTATATAGATGAGACTGGAAGAAAGCTTGTGTCGATGGAAAAAGAGAGGGAGGCCGAACAAGCTCTCGAGAAGGCTAAGAATGAGAGATCAAGCCTTGAACAAACACTACAGGACTACCAAAAACTCCTTCCAGCTGTTGAAATGCGGGATAAGGCTCGTTATTTGGACTTAGTTAGAGAAGAAAAGCAACTTAAGAGTGATCTCCATATTGCAGAAGAAAAGAGCGTCAAAAAATATCAATCTTTCAAAAATGCTCGGAAGAAAAAAGAGGACTATGAGGAGTCAAGCAATCCCTTTAAAGCAATTGCATATGAGGCGGGTTGGACTAATGTAAAAAAAGATTGTAACAAAAAGAAAGCCTCTTCAGAGAAAGCTGATAAGGAAGTTGCTCAACTAAAAGGAAAGATTACAGCTAACAAAAGAGCTCAACAAGAAGCCTCAGCACCGAAAGAACTACCACCTATGAATACTCTCTCTTTTGTTGTGGATCAAAGAAGCACCAATAAAAAGAATCACCATCTTTCTTATGTTGATGATTATGGTGTGAAGCAAAGCCTTGGTAAATACAAGACAAAAGAAGCCGCCGAATATGTTAGCGGACAGTTTACCAAGCTAATCATAGATAAAAAAAGTCATGAATACCAGTGCTACGATGCTGAGCAGAAGTTAATAGCGCAAGGTGTTCCAAAAGAAAAGATTCCTTCCAGACCATACTTTAATATGCCCACAACGGTTGGCAATAACGCGTCTAAAAACGGTGATGTTATCTCTCAGTCTATTAGGGAACATAACACTATCAAAGATCAGTACATGGGAGAAACAGAAAGAATCGCTCAAGACTATGCTATAGAGCCTCTGAAGGCACAAGGGCTGACTAATGAAGAAAAATACCATCTTAAGGAGAAAATAACGCCTCATATCAAAAATGATCCTAAAAAGCACAGCATCTTTTTCAAGGTATACCGTGGTACCAAAAGATTGGTTGATAAAGGTGAAAGATTTTTAGGGCGTATTGGCTTCTCTGGAGAGATCAATGTGGGCTCTATCGATATCCCAGCAAAAACAGGGAACCCATCTAGTCGATCAACTTATGGAGAAAGTCGCCATCAGATCACTGTTGAGAGGAGTAAGCTCCAGTCAATGGAGACAGTCCGACCGGAGCAAAGAGGCAACTGGAATGATGTTGAAAGGTTCCAAAATCAGCGAATGTTTCAAGAAAATATGACGTTTAGATCAACTAACCCAACTCCACAAAAACATACTGCTCAACATGAGCAAATGTTCGAAAGGAATATGGCTTATCAGCCTCCAGTAGATAACAGCAAAACCTTGAACTACCAACAGTCCTGGGGTCAGAGACTCAGTCGCAATGTTCAGATGCCACCGAGTGAATGGAGTAGTCTTGGGAGGAATAATCCAAGCCAAAAAAGTAGGCAAATCCAAACGGCCGGGCTTGCTCCAAACGAAATTATTAAAGCTACCCCAGATCAAATCAAAAGTGGTATAGACAACTGGGTCAAAAACTACGCTCAAGAGATAAAAGACAATCCCATCAAATCTAAAAAAGATATGGGGGTTTGTCTAATCCTTGGGGCTAAAAAGATCATTGTTGTTGCTATTCAAGCATTTGAGCAGCCTAGTTTAAAGACCAGACCTAACTCCTTTGGGTTAATGGAAGTCTCCGACAGGTGCGATCGCTTTGTGGCACAGAAATTAGATGTCGCACTCGACTCTTCACATGCAAAACTTGGAATGCTGATCGGGGAAGTTGCTATGCCAATCCCTTTTATGGGGGTACTCCAGCCTTGCATGAAAGTTGGGAAAGAAGCTTTTGCCTTCATGAGACAAGCTAATAAGTTTGTGAGACCTCAGCCGTTAATCGATCAGGCACTTGTCAGGTCTAAGGGATTTGGGCAGCAGGTGAGAGCTATTAAAACTTTTCAACAACCAGCTTTGAGGAGTGGGTTTGCGAGTAAGGGGACTGCGGGAAGACTTACTGAAAGACAGATCACAAGAATCAAACCAATGGAGGTACCTGACCTACAGAAAGGTGCGGATTTGGATTGGTTTGCTAAAAACAGTCCAAGAATTAATCAGCTTAGGAACTTATATGCGCCTAAACATTTTTATAGAGAGTTGAGTAAAGAATTTCGAAAACTAGAAATGAATGAACTGAATATCAGAAGAACTCTTAAGCATGCAGCATTTAAAACTTACCTAACTCCTAAGGGAATTCCAATAAAATGCAGTATTGGGCTTTCTAAATTAAGTGGCGGTATGATCTATAGAAAAATGGGGACAACAGAAAAACAAAATATTATAGTTCGGGTGATGCCTGGTAAAAGAGAAAAGAACCTTGTTACTGCATTTTTAAAAGGAGAAAGACCTAAATGGAGCTTAAGGCAGGGAAACTCCTTATGTGGTTCAAATGAAAGGAGAAAAATACCTTACAATTGATGGGAAATGGGTTAAAAACTCTGGTGCTACCACACATATTCCATTAGAAATTTATCAATTCACAGGATGGGAATAATGATTCTGACCCCAGAAGAGATTATAGCCGAAAAAAAAGAACTAGATAAAGATAAAGCTTTATACCCCCCTTTTCTAGTAGAAGAGTTTAGAAAAGGAAGAGAGGAAACACGGATAGAAGAAAGAACAGGTAAATCAATTCTTTATCAACCAACCAAAATCACTGACTTCCTTTCTCTGCTCTGTTGTATTTGGCGGATCTCCAATAAAGCCTATCAAGAAGAGTTCTGGGGAAAGCAGGGACAGTGGGGGGACAATTACATGGAGACAATGGAGATTTTTTTTGGTGATTCTGAGGCCGTATTAGAAGCAAATGATGCAGGAAGAGTTTCTATATCCCCTAACCAAAGGAAAATGCTTCAAGAGCTTTGTAACAGAATCGACAGGTTCTTCGCTGATCCAGAAACACCAGAAAGTGAATATGGTGAAAATGATAAAGCCATGATTAACGATCCCAAGTGGCAAAAGATTGGTGAATATGCCAAGCTTGTTTACGAAGAGCTATCCGGGGATGATTTAGACGCATGGGAGAAACAAAGGAAGTAAATGAAAACATATCTAGCATCGTCATACATCATGTTCAACAATTAATTATTACAGGAACGGAAGAGAAGATCTGTTTTTTAGTTCAGACCCCAACAGATAGAGGAAGGACACCATGTAAAATCACTCTAGACATGTGACGCTTTTTTGGCATAATAACTCTTCAATAGCGCTTAATTTAACTAATAGAAATTTTTACTTCGAAGAATTAAAGGAAATTGCTAAGTTTTCCTTTGAGACCACTCATCGATCCGAGTTGACCTTTAAGGGCAGGATCATTCATGAATTTTCTCTTGACACCCGGCATTTTTTTCATCATTTGCTTGATCCGCTTAAAGTTCTTAATCATCCGGTTGACCTCATCGATGGAAGAGCCACTCCCATTTGCAATCCGACGACGACGGGGAGGAATGAGCTCATCAAGCCCTATGCGTTCATTAGGAGTCATAGAGAGAATAATCGCTTCAATCTTCCTCATCTCCTTATCAGAGATTTCGAACTCGCCAAGATTAGAAAAACCTGGCATCATGCACAGAAGACTTTTGAGCGACCCCATCTTTTTAATTCGTCTCATCTGATTCAAAAAGTCATCATAGGTAAAAGACGCTTTCAAGAGTTTTTTATGAAACTTTTCAGCATCCTCTTGATTGACATGTTCCTCAGCTTTTTTTACTAGGTTGATCACATCTCCCATTCCGAGAATCCGATCAGCCATTGATTGCGGGTTAAAAAGCTGAAAATCGTTAACCTTTTCACCCACCCCTTCAAACTTGAGAGGTTTACCCGTAATTTCACGAATAGAAATGGCGGCACCAGCGCGGGTATTTCCATCGAGCATCGTGAGAATCGTTCCAGTAATCGCAATTTTTCCATCAAATTCTGCTGCAGTTTTTACCGCATCTTGCCCTGTTGCCGCATTGGCAACAAAGAGAATTTCATGAGGATCCACAGCCTCTTTAATTTTGATGAGCTCTTTCATCAGCTCATCATCGATATGCAGGCGTCCTGCGGTATCAATAATCAAAACATCAAAAGCCTCTTTATTCGCTTGATCAATAGCCCCTTTTGCTACTTTTACCGGATTTTTTTGATCACGATCTGCATAGATCAGAACTCCGACTTGCTTTCCAAGCGTCTCTAATTGATCAATAGCCGCAGGACGTTGCAAGTCACAAGCAGCAATGAGAACTTTTTTGTTTTGTTTCTTTAGATAAAGGGCAAGCTTTGCCGATTGTGTTGTTTTCCCCGATCCTTGAAGACCACACATCAAAATGACGGAAGGACAATGGCCAATATTAAGAGGAGCTTCATCGCTTCCCATTAAATTTTTAAGTCCATCGTGGATGATTTTAGTAAATTGATCGCCAGCGGTCACCGACTTTATCACTTCTCCATCAAGAGCTTCTTCTTTCACTCTCTTGATGAAGTTTTTAGCAACGGTATAGTTCACATCAGCATCTAAAAGGGCCAAACGGACCTCTCGCACCGCATCTGAGATGTTTTCTTCCGTTAATTTTTTTTTAGAGCCTAGTGCTCTAAAAACATTTTGAAATTTTTCAGTAATGCCGCCAAACATCGATCTCTCCTATGAGAAGATGATTTTACTGAAAATTCTTGTCATATTCAAGGAAAAAGAATCGGTCGTGATCACTCCAATCCTTTTCGCATTTATTGTGGACCCAATGACTTTCGGAAAATATCTCTATCATATCATTTCCCTGTTCCGCTCCAATTTCAAAAAATACCTTTGCTTTTGGGTTTAAAAAAGGAGGAAGCTCCTTTGCTAAACGGTGGTAAAAATCGAGTCCCCCAACAAGAGCTCCCTTTGGTTCAAAGGCCCGCACCTCCTCTTCAAGCCCTTCATATTCTTCAGGGGTGATGTAGGGAGGGTTGCAAATGACCACATCAGCCTTCTTGCCCTGAAATGGAGTGAGCAAATCCCCTTCCAAAAACTCGACCTCTAGATGGTTTCTCTCCGCATTTATCTTTGCAATCTTCAATGCCTCACCTGAAATATCTGCTAGCTTCACTCGACATTCAAAACACCTATTTTTAACCGCTAGACCAAGACACCCCGTTCCTGTACACATATCCCATACCTCGAGAGACCCTTCTGGAAGACTTTTGACAATAAGGTCTGCAAGAATTTCTGTTTCATAGCGAGGAATAAGGGTTGCAGGAGTCACCTTAAGCTTGAGATCTAAAAACTCAACCTCACCTACGATATAGGCAAGAGGTTCTTTTGCCCCTTTACGCTTAATCCATTCCCGATAACGCGCAACCTCCTTTTCTTTCAAAGGAGCATCATAATCAAAATAAAGCTCTATTCGCTTCCGACTGAGTAATGTAGCTAAAAGTTCTTCAGCTTCACGCCGCGCATGCTGAACACCTCGCTTTTCCAGGTATTCTGTAGAGCGTTTGATGAGCTCACGGATTGCGTACAAGAGAACCTCCTTCCTCGAACAAGTGTTGTATAGGTTAACAAATTATTCCATACATAGAAAATCAATGCTTTGCTAGCTAAGTAGTTGCTAAGACTTCTTTGGGAAGCTCAAGAAACACATTTTCTTCAATGTATTCCACTTCTTCTGTTTCAGTTACCCCAAGGGTTCTGAGATGCTCAATACACTTTTGGACAACCGACTCGGGTGTAGAAGCTCCAGCAGTTAATCCAATCGCTTTCACCCCTTCGAGCCAAAAAGGATCGATCTCATCAGGGCTATTGATCAAATACCCTGGAACACCACGCTTACGTGCCACTTCACAAAGACGATTAGAATTGGAGCTTGTAGGGTCACCGACAACAAGAACCACACCTACAGAGTGGGTAATTTCTCGAAGCGCTAATTGTCGATTGGTTGTTGCATAACAGATCGAAGAACTCGGCAATGTTTCAATAAGAGGATACTTTTCCTTAATCGCGTCGGTAATCTCTTTCACATCGTCGAGACTGAGAGTCGTCTGAGTCGTATAGAAAAGACGTTGCTCTTGGGGGAAAGTGAGTTTTTCAACGTCCTCAACTGATTCGATGATGGTTGTATCTTCCGAAGCTTCTCCAGCAGTCCCAATCACTTCAACATGCTTTTTATGTCCAATAAGGAGGATGTGATATCCCTTCTTTGCATAACGTTTAGCAGCTGAATGGACCCGAATCACAAGACCGCAAGAAGCATCGATCTCAATAAGCTTTCTTTTTTTTGCATGCTCGCGAACAGAAGGTGGAATTCCATGAGCAGAATAAATGATGCGAGAACCTTCGGGGACTTCATCCAGATCTTCGATAAAAATCGCCCCTTTCTTCTCGAGATCTTCTACAACATGGCGGTTGTGCACGATTTGGTGCTTCACATAAATCGGAACACCCCAAACTTGCAACGCCCGCTCAACGGTTTCAATAGCACGGACAACACCGGCACAAAAGCCTCTAGGTTTTGAAAGTAATAATTTCATAAGTGAAATGGTAAAAGAATTAAGAAGAGTGATCAACAAAAAAATGCTTCATAATGCCCTGGCAAGCATCCGCCACCCGATCCGAAACATGTTCAAAACTTTTCTCCCCTCCAAAAAAATAGGGGTCGGGTATCTCTTCATCCTTATGCTTTTCGGAAAAATGAGAAGCGATAAATGCTCCATCATCCCCTTGAGAGCAGGAGAACGGCATATATTCCACGGACAGACAAAAAGTATGCTAGATATCTTCTTCTTTGACATCGGCTGCACACCGGAAACCATAGGTTCGATTTACAACACCTGGATTGTTACGGTGACGATGGGAACAGCGCAGGTCATCTTTTAAGCTTTTCCAACAACCCCCTCGTAATACACGATAGACCCCTTGCAAAGGTCCCTTTGGATTATCCGGGCGTTGGATAGCGACTTCATAATAGTTGTAATCATACCAATCATGACACCACTCATAAACATTCCCTGCCATATCATACAGTCCAATCTTATTCGGTGGATAACTTTTAACAGCCGTCGTATCAGAACTAAAGAAGTTTGCC
This sequence comes from Candidatus Neptunichlamydia sp., assembly GCA_030408485.1. GTDB lineage: Bacteria > Chlamydiota > Chlamydiia > Chlamydiales > Simkaniaceae > Neptunichlamydia. The sequence goes on from JAUHQH010000068.1 coordinate 25,083, forward strand.
TGCGTCCCTTCGATACTATTTCCAGTTGTATAGGGCAATTCTTCGCAGCATGCCGAAGCTACTTCCCACTCTGCCTCTGTCGGAAGGCGTTTTCCAACCCATTTGGCATAAGCAATGGCTCCATACCATGTCACTCCAATCACCGGGTGTTTTGAATAGCCGGATTCAATACTAAGCTTTCCTCCATGACGTCGAATACGCGAGTCTTTTAAAAGGATAATATCATTGTTATTTGAATCCTTTTCTCCCCCCATCACTTCTAAGAAGCGGACAAATTGTTCATTCGTAACAGGGTGAACATCAAGAGCAAAACTATCAAGCTTAACCTTATGACGAGGTCTTTCATCACGTCCTCCTTCATCACTTCCTCGGAAGTATTCTCCTCCTTCGACCAGCTCCATTTCAGTTTGAATGGGATCGATATTTTTGATTTCTTCTTCCTTAAGAACATATCTAGCAACAGTACTATCCACATGAAAAGCCGCTGCCGGATCAGGGTCATACTCAGGTCTTTGGATTTCCTGAGGTTTCAGGTCAGGTTTTGCATCTCCTTTCACCATTCGAGAAACTTCTTGCAGCATGTTTGTTTGAGCAGGAGTAAGCTCTTTTTCTAAAGCTTCTGTAGTAGTCGCAACTCCTCCTACATCTTCAATCTGTTCTTCTTTTCCTTTCTCTGCCTCTTCATCCCAATCAAGAATGGCATTCTCCTCTTCTTTTATTCTTTGAGGAAATTGCACTTGTGGGCTTGCTAACGAATCTAAAAGACGTAAAAGGGAGTCAGGACGCTTTGTGGGGTCAGGTTTCAGGCATTCATTGACTAAATGATCCCAATTTAACCTAAAGTCAGGATTAACAACACAGGGGCGAGGAAAATTTCCTTCGGGGAATGAATGCATCAGTAAAAAGTAAGTCAACACTCCAAAGGCATAAGTATCCGCTTTAGGACCTACAGGCTGTTCACGATAAATGCGCTGTTCAGGAGCTAAAAAGTGGTAGGTTTGGAGGAACGAAGCATGCAGTTTTGAAAGCTTACTCGACTCAAAGGTCCCAAAGAGATATTTTTCTTCTCCTGGTTTTGTGAATGTAGATTGAGAAAGATCTAATGAAAGAACATCTGCAAGAACTTTATACGTCCGTGTTAAAATTGCCCCTTCTCCAACGGTATGAGAAAGGCCAAAATCAGAAAGGTAGACATGAAGCCCTCTCTCCCCTTTACCGATTAAGATATTATTTAGCTTTAACCCACGATGCACCAAGTTTTCTCCACCAAAGTAGCTCTGATGGGTATAGGTTAATGCTGAAGCAACCTGCGTTAATAATTCAAAAATCTCATTCTCATTAAGGCTTTGTTTATTGACCCCAAGGTATTGCGTTAAATTTGTCGTTTCCCCAAAGCAATCGACGATACAATCAGTGACTAAGAAGTAGTACCCCTCTGCAAAGGACACATTATGGACTTTAACAATATGCGGATGGTCGAGTTTTGCTAAAATTCCGACATCTTTTTCAAAACGCTGAATAAAATTTCGATCTGTTGCAAGTTCTTCTGGTAGAACCTTAAGAATGTATTGTTGCTTTACAAAACGGTGTTCAGCAAGGTAAACATTTCCTAATGTGCCTTGCCCAATTTGCTTAATAACCGAGTAATCACCAAGAGTTTTTTTATCCATGAACATCCTATCGTTTCGCCCGATATTCTCAATTTCTGTGATTATTGTCTAGGACTCAACCTTCACTACCACAGAGAGTACGGAGAAAAAAGAAGAAAAATGGTTTACCAACATGGGTAAATTGGAAAACCCCCTTTCATATCATGAACAATGCAATGATTATCGGTATTCCGGTAGCTATTACTCTACTTTTTTTGTCATACGCTCATGATCCCAGACCACCACTCCCTGAACTTGAGTATACCCCCAGAAGTATTGATAAAAATAACTCTGACAAAGAGTTCAACGTAATTTTTAATAAATGGTATAAAATGACAAAACTTGCGAAAATCTATGAGAAGAGAGCTGAGAAAATAAAGAATGCGCTAGCTTAAAAAACTATAGCCCGCACAAGACTTTGTCTTAAACAGTAACAGCGGATAACAGAAAAGAGTTTGCTTGTCATCAGGAAGTAAGGCATTGCCTTGAGATTAAGTTTTTTATTTTGCTAAACCTTATCGCTTTTGGGAAAAGGGTTTTAATGAGCATACAAATGGGTTGGTTCGTCAAGTACCTTCTTAAAAAAAACAAAACTTTAATGATGTAACAAATGAAGACATAGAGGAAATTGAGTTTTTGCTTAACAATAGAGCTCGAAAAGTGCTAAAGTTACTGGACGCCGCTCAAGGTTTTTACTCGGTTCAGTAAAAAGGATACTATTGTCGCATTTCAGAATTGAATTGACGGTAGAAGAAGCAAGTAAAAGCCAACTCAGGAAGAAAGTACTTCGCCTCTTTCAAATTGGGGCATTAAACCCATCAAAACAATGGATGATTTGAATGAGTAGATCTTTCGGGTTGCGGTTTCAATCGCTCTTATTATTCCTATCACACTTTTTTCTAGAGAGGTAGTGTTTACATGGAATTTCAACAGCTATTGGTAGTAACAGTTCCTCTCCTTGCTATTCTTAAAGAACAAGTAATCGATCTCCTCGTTGCTGAAATGATCTTTGCATTTTTAGCTTTATCACTTGATTCTTCAGCCCAAATGGTTTAAACTCCTTGGATATGGCGAAGCCGAAGACATTTTTTGTTCGTACATATGGATGCCAGATGAATGAGCTCGACTCTGAGCTAATGATTGGCCAACTCATAAAACGAGGACTCAAACAAGTCTATAATGAAAAAGAGGGGGATGTCCTTCTTTTCAATACCTGTTCGATTCGCGACTTGGCTGAGCGCAAAGTCATGGGGAAAATCGGACAATTAGGCCGCGGCAAAAAAAAGCAGATTATTGGGGTTACCGGCTGCATGGCCATGGCAAAAAAAGAAAGTCTTTTTAAAAAGCTTCCCAATGTCGACTTTGTCATCGGAACCAATAACATCGCCGACCTAGGAATGATCTTGGATCATGTTATCGAAACAGGTCAAAAACAACTCAAAACCGATAATCAATTTGAAGAAAACCTCGATTATCTCGTCGCAAAACGTGATGATAAGTATAAAGCCCACATCTCGATTATTAGAGGTTGCGACAAGTTTTGTACCTATTGCGTTGTTCCCTATACACGCGGACAAGAAGTTTCACGCCCTCCTGAAGATATTGAAAAAGAAGCACACCTACTCGCTGATCAAGGATATAAAGAACTCATCCTCCTTGGACAAAATGTAAATAGTTACGGAAAGGACAAACCTGAGTGGAAAGAACTTTTTCACGATCTTTTATATCGACTGGATAAAGTCGATGGAATCGAGCGTATCCGCTTTATGACAAGCCACCCTATTGATATTACTCATGAGCTGATGGAAGCCATTCGAGATCTTTCATCACTTTGTGAGTTTGTCCATTTTCCTATTCAAGCAGGCTCTAGCCGAATCCTCAAAAAAATGCACCGCATTTATACCAAAGAACAATACCTTGAAAAAGTTGCACTTCTTAAAGAAATTGTCCCTAATGTTTCTTTAGGAACCGATATCATCGTAGGTTTCCCGACTGAAACCGAAGAAGAATTCGAAGAAACCTTCGAGGTACTTAGACAGGTTCGGTATTCGGTTGCCTTTCTCTATACTTATAGCCCTCGAAAAGGAACACCTGCCATGCGATGGAAAGATGACATTTCTGAGAAAGTTAAAGAAGAGCGTCTTCAACGTTTGATTGCACTCCATGGGGAAATCACAGCTGAAGAAAGGCAAACTCTTTTAGGTCAAGATTTCGAAGTTCTTGTGGAACGAAGAAATAAAGATGGTCAACTGAAAGGTCGCACGCGTTGCTGGAAAAAGGTGATATTCCCAGCTGATGACACCCTTATTGGAACACTTCAAAACGTGAAAATCCATAGCTACAATCACCAAACACTTCTCGGAACTCACTTATCATTAGATTAAACATATCCTCTGAATTGGTTTGCACCTAACAATAGGGTTATACAATTTTGTAAATTGAAATGTCTGTTGATTTTTTAGAGCAAAACGCAGTATGTCCTATTTTTAACATACAAAGCACATCATTTTGTGTAAAAAAGGATGACAGATGTGAAGTAGTAGTGCCATTTTATCGAAAATAATATAAATAGAAGTGTATTCTGATACTCGTCAAAGATTTGAGGAAGTTTGTTAAGGCGCACCATATTTTGATCGAGTTATAGACCACCTTCCCACTTTTAGAAACCACTTTACTTTAATGCTCCTTATCATCCAATCTAAATGGCGGTCGCGTATTGCTGTTATCCTTATCCAACCCAATAATGCGTTGCTTCTTTGGTAGTACTTTGGCGAAAACCTTCCGATTGTCAGGATAAAATTCAGATCCTTGACTTTGTGGTAGAGTCGTTTATTTAAACGTCGCAACATTTCGATAGATGGCTCTGGAAGATTAGCGCCTTCTTTAGAAAACGATCGATAGATCAACGAATGTGAATGGACAAAAATTTTTCCTACCATTCTAATCTGAGTCCTTTTTTACTCTCTGATCCTCATCAATACGGAGCATTTGCATTTATAACGTTGTTTACATAGTATGGCTCCTCTTACGCCTCCTGCAGTGAGTCATCAAGCATTACAAACTATTGCATAGAAATAATGGGACAAACTCTTCTTAGATCTCAATAAGTAACGAAACTCTTTTTTATTTACGAGAGGATTTTCTTTGGCTTTCAGAAAGGATTTTTTTCCTTAGACGAATATTGTTTGGGGTAACCTCTACAAACTCATCGTCTTGGATAAAATCAATCGCTTGCTCCAATGTAATAACGGTAGGTGGAGTCAGGATTAAACTTTCATCTGTACCGGAAGCGCGCACATTCGTGAGCTGCTTTTCTCGAGTAATATTGACAACGAGATCATTATCACGACTATTTTCTCCAATTACCATCCCTTCATAAACATCATCACCTGGTTTAACAAAGATCGTTCCTCGACTTTGAAGGTTAAAGCATGCATAGGCTGTTACTTTCCCTTGGTTCATCGAGATGAGTGCTCCATTTTTCCGCCCTGCAATTTCTCCTCGGTAGGGACCATAAGAGTCAAAAACTGATGTTAGAATTCCAAGACCTCGGGTAACAGTTAAGAACTCATTCCGATAGCCAATCAGCCCTCTTGTAGGAAGGAAAAATTCAATCGTGGTGATATTATGCTCGTTGGTATGAAAATTGCGCATTTCCCCTTTTCGCCGATTCAGCTTCTCAATGACAGTTCCTGAAAACTCATCGGGAACTTCGATATGAGTATGTTCAATAGGTTCATCTTTATTTTCTTTGAGGATGACTTGAGGTTTTGAAACAAGAAATTCATGTCCTTCGCGTCGCATTGCTTCAATGAGAATTGAAAGGTGAAGTTCTCCTCGACCTGCAACACGAATGGCATCCTCGCGCTCTTTAATTTCTTCGACATGCAAAGAGATGTTTGATTTTTTCTCATGCAAAAGACGATCGCGAATTTTATTCATGGTGACATGCTTTCCATCTCTTCCAACAAAAGGACCTGAGTTAACCGAAATCTCTACAGAAAGGGTTGGCTCACCTAGTTCAATTAAAGGAAGTTGATGAATATGGTTAGGATCACATAGGGTATCTCCAATCATTACATCAGCAGCCCCAGAAATGCTCACAATGTCTCCAACTCCTGCTTCTTCTAACTCCACTTTTTTCAGTCCATGATAGCCATCAATACGTGTCACTTTATGATTCGTTGGATGACCGCTTTTTTCAATGAGGGTGAGACTGTCTCCCTTTTTGACCTGCCCTTCTAGAATTCTTCCTGTAGCTTGTCTTCCCAAGAAATCACTATGAGAAATCGTGCTTGCTTGCATCAAAAAAGGAACGTCCAGATTCCCGGGAGGATGAGAGACTTTCTCAATGATTAAATCAAAGAGCGGACGCATATTCTCTCTCGAATCCCCTTCATTCATAAAGGCATATCCCTCGGTGGCAGAAGCATAACAATAGACAAAATCTAACTGTTCATCATTTGCTCCCAATTCAACAAAGAGATCAAAGGTTTTGTTTAGAGCATTTTCTGGATCAGCATGAGGTTTATCGATTTTGTTAAAGACAACAATCGGACTAAGCCCCATTTTTAATGCTTGAGAAAGAACAAAACGAGTCTGAGGCATGGGTCCTTCTCCAGCATCTATAATGAGAAGAACTGAGTTGATCATTCCTAGAACTCTTTCAACTTCTCCAGAAAAATCCGCATGCCCTGGGGTATCGATCACATTAATCTTGTAGTCATCGACAAAAAGTGAGGTATGCTTTGCAAAGATCGTAATTCCTCGCTCTTTTTCGAGCTCATAAGAATCCATTGCCCGTTCAGGAACTTCTTCATTTTCACGAAAAATCTCTGCTTGACTGAGCAGACAGTCGAGAAGAGTGGTTTTTCCATGGTCAATGTGGGCTATAATTGCAATATTACGTATCTTTTCTATCTTGTGCACTTATTCCTTCCTTTTCCAGAGTATCTCCTCCATTCTAATCGAAAGATTCATTTATTGACATTGTGAAAAAGTTTTTAAGGTGAGTTTATGGGACTGTTGCGAACGGAAGACTTTTTAAAAGAAATCAAGTAAGCTTCTTTTTTGATTTCATATTATCAAGATTTGATCTTTCCGATCTGCTGAGAAACAACAGAAAAAACTAATACCTAATCATTAAAATTTTTTCAATTGATAGAAGTTTGATGTTTAATGGTTTCTTTTTACCAGGAAAGAAATCATAAAAAAAGCAGGATCTTCACTAGCAAAATAAACAGAGATATGTCGTTTTGCTATGAAATTCAATAGGTTAAGTAAGTACAAAATTATGAAGAAATCAGGAATTTGCTAGCCCACAAGACCCAAAAGAAATATCTTGCTTAAGCTTTCTCAGAAGCAAATCACTCATCTTGTATAAAACAGGGGAAATTACCAGTAGCAAGGGTCATAAAGAAATCCCTTCCGATGGTATTGTATTCTATTGGCAAAGCCTCGTTTAGAATGCTAGGAAAAATCTTTGGTCATTCACATTCGTTGATATACCGGATGTGGCACTTCATTAGACCAAAAAAATAAAAAGTGGAGCGTTGTACAAAGAAGAACCATTTCCTGGGTTATCGGCGATCGCAGTGTTGCAACGTTTAAACGAGTCTATCACACAATCAAGGATCTGAAGAGCTCCATATTTTATACTGACAATTGGAAGGTTTTTGCCAAAGTACTACCAAAGCATAAAATCTATCCTCCCGAGGAGACTCAAAGAACTATTCGAAGAATAGAAACCCCATTTCCCCATTTATACACCAAAACATCCCAGTTAGCTTAAACATGGCTGAAATTGAAATTTCAGCATTATCGAGGGAGATACCTTAGGCGCCGACTTCCTTCACAAGAAGTGTTGAAACAAGAAATAATAGTATGCGTTAGAAGTAGAAGCGAAAGAAATGCAACAGTCTCATGGGGATTTTCTAGAAAAAATCGACTCCTAAAATGAAAGATACCCCATCAGCTTGCTGCGAGGAGGCTTCATTCGAATATAAGAAATTTTTTCAACACAATTTTAATCGGATCTCTGGTACACTTGAGAAAAAACTTTAGAGGCCTGCTGCCATGTATTTGTTGTTTTGTCTCATTTCATGGACCTTAATTGGTTATCTCTGCTCTCGGATTGCACGAAATAGGGGGAAAAACCCGATGATTTGGTTTGCTCTGGGCGCTCTTTTAGGACTAATTGCAATAATTGTCCTCTATGTTCTTCCTCCAAAAGGAGCTACTGCTCCTGCAAGGGTTCTCTCTGGAAAACAAAAACAAGATAACACTCCTCCTTACTTGCCCTCTGAAGATGTGGCAACACGTCCTCCTGAAGCTCTCTGGTATTATCTTGATAAAGAAAATAATCAATATGGCCCAATGAGTTTCAATGCCCTCAAAAGTGCTTGGAACCATAAGGAGATCGACCCATGTACTTATGTTTGGAATGAAAATATGGAAGAGTGGAAAACACTTGAAAATCTTCCAGATGCTCTTGAGAGAATTCAAACATAAAAATTATACACTACATAAAAAAACTCCAACAAAAATAACATAAGAAATAGCGCAGAGAGCTCCATGATAAAATCGCTTTTGGAAATCGAAGCTAACCACACATGCTGGTTAGTAAGATCAAAAAAGCAATTTTAACCTAAAAGATCAAATCCAATTATACACATAATTTTTGATAGATGGCTATATTTCAAATAACCTCTACCAAGAAGCTTTTGTCACCCCTGGAATCAATCCTCCATTTGCCATCTCTCGGAAGCAAAGGCGAGATAGATTGAACTTACGGAGATATCCGCGAGAACGGCCTGTTAAGCGGCAGCGATTACGAAGGCGAATTTTTGAAGAGTTTTTAGAAAGCTTATTTAGCTCTTCCTGAGCAGTCATTTTTTCCTCTTCAGAGGTTCCAAGATCTCGGACAATCGCTTTTAACTCTTTGCGTTTTTCCCATTTAATGCGAACGAGATGTTCACGTCGCTTTTCCTTTTCAATCATTGCTTTTCTAGCCATACTATTTTTTCCTTGCGGGTCCTTTTTGGCGCTGTTTTCGGTTTGGATCTCTTTTATTAACCACGTAAAGACGACCCCGTCGTCTGACAATTTTATCCCCTTTGCTGGGATCTGCTTTAACTGATGTACGCACTTTCATCATGAATCCTAAGATTTAACAATAACCCACCATCATACACACCTGAGGAATTCTTGACAACCGATGAAACTAAACAACGCCTCGCCTACAAGTCGAGGGGTTCATTAAGGGTCGATTTGAAATCGACTCTCACTTGCTAAGAGCTCACCTTCTTTCTCTTCAATGTATGACTAAATCATCTCATCTGCAATATTTCCTGAGCTCACTGCTAAATGACCTTTGCAACCTGTACTTAGAGACCCATACAAGATAGACTTTCAAATCTGTTTTTAATGTGCGCTCCTAAATTATAACGTTGCATGGCGACATAGTTTAATCTTTTCTTCGCCTTAAAGGCGAGGGTTTTCAACCGTCCCCGTAGGAGCCAATAATGAGACTGTTTACAACTAAAAAGATTTAGAGACTTCCGATTACAAAAGTTTTGGGTTTGTAAAAAATAGGTGCTTTTGGACAGTTAATGAACCCCTTTTGCCTTGGTTACTAGGCGCAGGACTTTTATGCAATACCCCTTATCCATACTGGGAGGGACATACATCCTTAAAACCTGAAGTATCTGTAATATTTTAGCTGGAGTAATTGCAACCTTATTGATTAAGACTCGTCTACATATCTACACTGGCATGCTGCTTATAACCATACCAGTATTTATTCTTCCCTTATGCAACCTATTCTTCACTTGGATGCCTGCAGAAAACTAAGAGATGTTTTCGTTGTTTAGCTTCTTGTATTTTTCTCCAATTAAGCTTGCTTTAGCGATTAAATGGGTTGCATTTACAAAGGTAAAAACCTCACTTATAAGTTCTTGACTTTTTAGCTGATATATTAGATCAGCTAAAATCTTAAGACAAGGTATGGATCCCCATTTTTTTCTAAGCTGACAAAAGAGTGTGTGGTCAGGAGTATTATCTTTAAGGTTAAACCCATAAATCATCGAGCAGCATTATTTGATTCGATAAAGCGTTCTAGTTCTTTATCGCTGCAGTTCATGGAAGAATTGCAGCGATAAGCATTTGAATAATGGGGCTATTGAAAGTTGGAAGATCATCGTTACCCTGCTTGCAAGAGCCTTGAACTCTTCACATAGGAAAAACTCTTTGAACTTGCTTTAATTAATTGCACGCCCTAGAATGGTCAGTAGTTTACAAAATTAAATATTGATGAGTCATGAAACGTACATACCAACCCAGCAAACACTGCCGTAAGAAAACTCATGGTTTCCGCTCAAAAATGAAAACCGCTAGTGGAAGAAAGCTCATAAATCGAAAGCGACGAAAAGGTCGGAAGCGTCTTGCAGCGTGAGCTTTAAGCTCTCTCGATTCCAAAGACTCTTAAATAGGCACGATTTTCGCGCTGTTTATCAAAAGGGGAGGAGATTTGTAGGAAAACGACTAGTTTTGTTCTATTTGACCGATTTCTTTTCTCACCCTAGATTAGGAATTACGATCACAAAAAAATGGGGCAAATCTCATGATCGAAACCGATTTAAAAGAATCTCAAGAGAAGCTTTTCGCAAACTTTATCCAGCTCTTCCTAAAGGACTCATCATTAATGTTCATCCCAAAAAGGGATACCGGGATCTAATACCCGAACAAGTAGAAGCTGAACTGAAAAATCTAATGGTCCTCATCAAGAAACATTCAGAAGAAATTTGAGCTAGATTTTCAATGAATTTTTATTGGTATGGAGTATGCGAGTAGCGATCTGTGGAAAAACTGAATCCGAATCAGCAAAAGGGAGTCACCACAACTAAGGGACGTGTCTTAATTCTTGCTGGTGCAGGGAGTGGAAAAACTCGTGTCCTTGTTCACCGAATTGCTTACCTTATTCGTGAAAAAAATATTTCCCCTTCTTCAATCTTAGGACTGACATTCACAAACAAAGCAGCAGCTGAGATGCAAGAACGCGTTGCTAAACTTGTTAGAAACCAAGATGCTAAAGAAGTCTTTCTTTCCACTTTTCATAGCTTTTGTATGGGGATTCTTCGCAAAGAAATTCATCGCCTAGGCTTTACTCCAAAATTTACACTCTATGATGAAAAAGATATGCGACGTCTGATTTTGCAAGTTGCATCAGAGATTTACCAAGGAGAAGACCTTTCCTTAGAGCCGATTATCACTGCCATTTCTTACCTAAAAAGTAAGGGACTAAAAGAAGAGCACCTTCTCAAAAGTGATCTCAAACAAGATGCGTTTATTAAAGAGGTGTATGGAGCGCTACGTATTGCGATGCGTGCTTACAACGCCCTTGATTTCGATAGCCTGTTAACTTTGACTGTCGAGCTTTTTGAAACATTTCCCGATGTTTTGGAAAAATATCAAGAGCAGTTCCGCTATATTATGATCGATGAATATCAAGATACCAATCCAATTCAGTATCGCCTTGCTTCTCTTCTCTCAAAAAAGTATGGAAATCTTTGTGTTGTTGGAGATGATGACCAATCGATTTATGCCTGGAGAGGAGCAGAAATTGAGCACATCCTAAGTTTTCCCGCAGAAGCAACAATCAAGCTTGAACAAAATTATCGCTCCACATCCCATATCCTCAATGCAGCAAATGCTGTTATCCGTAATAATATCCACCGCCATGATAAGGTGCTCCGAGCCAATGAAGGAGCTGGTGAAACCCTCGAGATTTTTAATGCTCCTACTGAGCAAGATGAAGTCGATGCAGTGATCGAACGTCTCTTAAAATTTAAAGAAGAAAAGAATTATCGCTGGAATGAAATGGCAATCCTTTATCGCTCCAATAATTTAGCCCGTGCTTTTGAACTTTCTTTAATGCAAACTGCATGGAGAGATGGAGGACAATGGGTCCGAGGAATTCCCTATCAAGTCTTTGGTGGAATGAAGTTTTTTGATAGGAGTGAAATCAAAGACCTGATGGCTTATCTCCGTATTATTGCAAATCCCAGAGACCAAGAAGCTCTCCTTAGGATCGTCAATTATCCAAGAAGAGAAATCTCTGATAAAACTCTTGATACTATCACCCAGTTTAACAGAAGAGAAAAACTTCCTCTTTTAAAGATCATAAGAAAGATTGCTGAGGGTGATCATCCTGAACTTACACTGACTTCAAGAGGTTCTCAAGGCATTGAGAACTTCATGATTTTATATGACGAAATGGTCAAGAAATTTGAAACTGTTTCATTGTCTGATGGGCTCAAGTGGTTGATTGAAAATATCAATTATAAGGATGCTATTTTTACAGAAGTGAAGAGTGATAAGATGCGTAAACTCAAATGGGAAAATGTTCAAGCTTGTGTTTCTGCCCTGCAAACCTATGAAAAGGGAGAAGAGACTTCGCTTCATGATTTTCTCTCTTCAACAATGCTCGATAATCGAAAGTATGACAAAAAAGATCGGTTTGGGGATGATAAATTGAACTTAATGACTTTTCATAGCGCCAAAGGGCTAGAATTTCCTGCTGTCTTCCTTGTTGGATTAGAAGATCACTTAATTCCTCATATGAGAAGCCAAACGAAAGAAGGCATTGAAGAGGAACGCCGCCTTCTTTATGTTGCAATCACTCGAGCAATGGAAACACTTTGCTTAAGCATGTCTCGCAAAAGACCCCATCATGGGAAAATGATCAGTTGCAATCCTTCTCGCTTTCTTTTTGAGATTCCAAAGGATATTTTAAAGATAACATCTTGGAAATAGTCCCTCTTCTCTATAGAGAAGCATAAGGATAAGAGACTTGAGCATGTATTCCAAAACTTCCTTATTTTGCTCATGCTCAATTAAATACTCAGAAAGGACCATATGGATGATCTTTCAGCAATAGTCTCCACTCCTTTCACCAAATTCCGCAATATAGTTTTCTAATGCATCTGGAGAGTCACTTTCTTGAAATTCTAAGAGAGCTATTGGAGCTGTTGCACAGGGATAACAAAACATCTAGTCACTATCATCTCTCAAGAAAAAAATCTCACGGGTTGGTTAATCTTAATTTTTTGGTCTTACTAACCAAGTAAGTGGTTAGCTTCGATCTCCAAAAATAATTCCATCATAAAAATCTCTGCGACACTTCTTATATTATTGTCTCCTCCGGAGGTGATGAAAATCCTCATAATTTATAAGGGGACACTAAAACAGATTTGAAAATCCATCTTGTATGAACCCTTAAGTACAGCAAGCGAATTTTGACCGGGTGACCAATCAGGCAACTATACATCTTAAAAGGTATCCTAAGGGAGGTTGCATTGAAACACGAAAAGACGACGAAAAGTGATCATGTTCACATGTTTATTAGCTATAAGTCGATACAAAGCATAAGCAAGATGAACCCCTTACAAGATGGCAGTCAATTTCAAATCGACCCCTAATGAATCCCCCGACTTGTAGGAAAGGCGTTGTTTAGTTTAAATGACGCAGGGGAATTCTCATCTCGTTTAGGGGATTGAGAGTGTCACCAAATGGATGATCTCTAGAACAACGACAAAGAGGGCATAGAGGATAAGAAAGGAGAGCACCTTCTTATTTTCAAGCCAATTGAGGTCAGCCTTAAGCTTCCAGGTATATTTCCCTGCCCAAATAAACCCAATAGGGAGAAGGCCATTAAGGAAAGCTTCTCCGAATCCCCCTGCAACACCCAAAGCTGTGGTAAAAATCCCAGGATTAAGCGTAGCTAGAACAAAAGGAGGAATAAAGGTCAAAAGGGTTAAACCCACTCGACTAAGCCCTTTTCTTTCTTCAACTCTAAACCCATCTCCAAGAAAGTCGACCATTGAGAAAGCCACACCAAGCGTTGAGGTTGCGATTGCAAAAAAAGCAAAAAAACGACCAACCATCACAAACATTGGATTTCCAGTAACGGGATCAAAAGCTGTTGTAATCGGTGTTCCTTCTTCAAGAGTCTTTGACAACATCTCTTGAGGAACAGATCCAATCACAAGCCACTGCCAAACGATATAGACTATGAGAGGTAGAAAAGACCCCCAAAAAACTGCAAACCGAAGAGATTTTTTATCTCGCTTTAAGTAGGTACAAAGAGAGGGAATCACATTGTGAAATCCGAAAGCACTAAAAAGGACAGGCATCGCCAATATCATTTTCGGCCATTTTGTAAATTTGAGACGGACACTATCCACTTCCTCTCCCCCACTGCCGATCAGGGTAAACCATGCTGCTATCATCGCAATACTCATAATGATGTTCACCCGGTCAATCAACTTTGGACCAATCGCAACAATCACTCCAAATACAAAACCAAAAAGGGCAAACATCTCCCAACCGGTTACATTAAAACCGATCATAGAAAAAGCATCTCCAAGAAGAGGGGCTCCTGCTGCAAAATAGGCAATCATTAAGCAGTAATAGAGAAAAATAAACATTCCCCCTGAGATCAGGCGTCCTCCTCTTCCAAAAAAACGTCCGGCAATAGAAAGGACATTACTCCCATCTGACATCCATAGGGTCGCTTCCAAAAAGAGAAGTCCTGTACAATACATAAAGAACCAAACAATTGTTGTAGCTAAAACCCCCGGCCAAAAACCTGAAACTCCTGTAACAATAGGAATGCCAAGCATTCCTGCTCCAATCATTGTTCCGGCGATTAAAAATGTACCACTGATCGTGCGCATTAAATTAGTTTTTTTTCTCATGATTTCCTTCCTACGTTAAAATTAATGATGAACAAATAAAGTCGATTGCCGTTAGTGACAATGATGGTAAGAAGGATGGTGAGGAAATAAATAAAATTTCATCATAATGCTATGATAGGGAAGGTGATTCTGAGTGTCAATATGAAAAATTCCGTGGTTATATGGAGCTTTAGTCAGAAGAGAGCTGCTCCGATAAAGACATTCAGACGTCACAATTTTAGCTCCAACTTTCATCTCAACCCCGCAATGCGACAAAAATGAAAATAAAAACTGGTCAGATATGACTAAAAAAAACACTACGGCGATTTTTATAATCTATATATTAAGCATCGTAGGAGGAGTTATACTCGAGAGCTACCACCACCTGAATAGAGATTAGAAAAGATTGTGGACACCCAGCTTGCTCCAATTTTGTCTCTTATTTTGCAAAAGAGACTATACTCAGGTGTTGCTTCTCTCAGCGTAAGCCCACAAAACCATTTGGTTGCATTGTTTTCTTGGAGATAAGGGTCTAACTCTCGATCACTGAGGTTTCTCATGAGTTAGAGGAGAATGTATGTAAAAAGACGTAAGATCCCATACTCTTTGTTTGGATTGTTTGTCTCTAGTTCTGTCTCTTATACACATCTGACGCTG
>JAUHQH010000069.1 GCA_030408485.1 Candidatus Neptunichlamydia sp.
GTACCCGCCTTAAGGAGTTTGGAGACAATTAAGAGAAGATCATCTAGCTAATCGTCCCTTTGAAAGTGAGGAGAAAATTGTGCAATCATTTTGTGAAGGGTGGAATCGGTTTGAAAAGGTTAAAGAGGAACTGCTGAAAAAAACTATCCTCTCACTTTTCGGCTAATTTGATAGCTTAATTTTTGAAATCGGTATTATACCTCAACTAGGAATTTATTAGTAGGATAGTCTTGTGTAATTAAATATTTCTTTCTCAGCGATTTCTATATCTTTAAAAATCTCAGCCTCTCCCCCTTTCCACTCGTCCTCCCAACCATTTTGTTTCTCTTCAGACTTTTATCTACTGCCTCAGATACGTATTTTGATCCTTGGTCGCTATGAAATATTAGCCCCTCTACCGATCCTCATATAGGTGATATCATTGATCCATTTAGCGTTTTTTTTCGAGGTACCTTTGAGACAAATGAAAAGATTGAATATGAAAAATATTTTTATATTGACTCCCTGTCTTTTGCCTATAAGTAAGTACGGAGTGGACCTGTTCTGTGGAGAAAAGAGATAATAGTTCTTTTAATCAGTAGTTTGTTATGATCTTTGATCATGAGAAAAACAAAAATTGCTCTGATAGGTCGCCCCAATGTTGGGAAGTCGGCCATTTTTAACCGGATTGCTAAAAGACGGATCGCCATTGTCGATGAAATGGAAGGGGTGACCCGTGATCGTTTATATGCTGATGCGGAATTTTTTGGTCGCCCTTTTGAAATCATTGACACTGGGGGGATTGACGAAAGAAGTGATATTCCTTTTGCAGAAGAAGTGAAGATGCAGGCAGAAATTGCGATTGAAGAAGCCGATAGCCTCATCATGGTTGTTGATTCTCGGACGGGAGTGACAAGCCTTGATGAGCACGTTGCTCATCTCCTTCTAAAAAGTGGGAAACCGCTTGCTTTAGCTGTTAATAAGATGGACAACGAAGATGAATCAGAGCTCCCTTCTTTTTATGCTCTTGGAATTGAAAACCTCTTTGCAGTTTCAGCTATTCAGGGGAGAAATATTGTTGAGACTTTAGAATGTGCACTTGCTCCTTGTCCTATTATCGAAGAGGATGAAGAAGATCAAGGAATTAAAGTTGCCATTGTTGGACGTCCTAATGTAGGAAAGTCAACGTTGATCAATACCTTATTAGATGAATCTCGGTGTATTGTGAGTCCCATAGCTGGGACAACACGTGATTCGATCGATGTAGCGGTAGAATGGAAAGGGGAAACCTTTACGATTATCGATACAGCAGGGATCCGACGGAAGAAATCAGAACACGAAGTCGTTGATAAGTTTGCTGCGATTCGAACTGAGCGAGCGATTGAAAGAGCAGATGTTTGTATATTGATGCTTGATTCACAAGATGGGATGACAGCACAGGAAAAGCGGATTGCAAAAATGATTGAAGACAAGGGAAAAGGGTGTGTCCTCTTTTTTAATAAATGGGATCTTGTCAAAGGCTTTAGGATGGAGCATTGCAAGAAAAGTCTGGAGATCGAAGCTTCATTTATTACTTATTGCCCCACCCTTTTTGGTTCTGCAAAAACAGGGCGGAAAATCGATGAACTCTTCCCAATGGTTCAAGAAGTACGCCGCTATTTAGGAATGCGTATTTCTACAGGACAGCTCAATAAGTTTATTGAAAAAGCCATCTACAAAGTACACCCACCGATGCTTCAAGCAAAACGTCTTCGCATTTATTACATGGCACAAATCGATGTGACCCCCCCTCGATTTGTCTTCTTTGTCAATAACCCTGATCTTTTAGGAGACACCTACAAGAAATATCTCATCAATCAATTCCGGAAAACCTATCAATTCACAGGGGTTCCTCTTGTCTTCTTCTTAAAAGGAAAAAAACGGCAAGAAAAGAAGAAAAGTTCTCATGATGGAGACTTTGTAGAAGAAGGTCTCCGTTTTGAAGATGAGAATGTGGGATCCCATTTGAATTTCTCCCCATCAATGGTAACTTTTCGATAGACCCATTCTTCTCGATTTTCTCGCAGGAGGCGGTCACATCCCATGATATATCCTTTTATAAATCCATGCCGTCTCATTGCAAGGAGCATATAGCGGGAGCTTGTTGGACGAAAGTGACTCCGTGGTCCATCAACTGGGGAAAGAACGTTTTGGTGAAAGAGAATGACATATTCAGAAAGACGAGTCATTAATGTTCTTTTTTGGGGAATAGGAGGAATCAAGCTTTTATTTGGAACGAGTTCTTCATCTTTTCCCCAAGGATGAACAAAGCCAACTTCAGCAAAAAGAGGAAAGAAAAAAAGAATAAGAACCATGATTTTTTTCATTAGAATCCATACTTTAACATCAGAACCGGGAACAACCCATTACGATTTAAAGGAGGATAGGCATGCTCCTCATATAACCGTTCATTATATAGCTTTGCACTTTCTCCCGCACCATAAATCCCCCCAAAATACCAACCCGTTTCAAAACTCGTTGTGACAATGCCTGCAGCAATATGACCATGGGTGTAGAAGTGAACAGCAGCCCAAATAAAAAGGCCATTTAGAAGAAATGAGGTAAGGGCCGATTGTTTTTGTCCAACGTAAAGATAGCCTGCTCCAGGAAGGACTGCATTCAAAGTTTGAGCTTTACCAACTGATTTTTTTTTTGCATGGTAATTGGCAAGAAGTTCTGTCAGGTAAGTCTTGGAAGGGTCTTCTCTTTCAGTCATCCGAATTGCATCGAGATTCCCTTCAATGATTGCTGTCGAAAGTTCTAGCTTCTTTGCTGTTTCAGGATGATGATGTTGGATGACGCTAAGAATATATTCAGCTTTTTCCTCATCCCCTACTTCGAGATAGCTTTCATACATGATAATAAGAAGATCTTGATAAGCCGGAAAAGTCGTTGTGGCTGTATAAAGTGGGGAATGGGTGAATTCTTGAGTCACTTCCTCATACCGTTTCCCAAGATAGTAAGAGAGAAGGATTTGATACCGGATTTCCTTTAGGCGGGTTTGGTGTCCAGCTGGGAGGAGAAACTCTGCCCGCTTAAATGTTGTAATTGCTCGATAAAGGTCGAGATGCTTAGCAAACTTTTGAGCGATCAGATATTCTTGTCCCCACGGTTCATTCCGTTCTTGTGGTGTTAGAGGGGAAAAGGTTGAAGGAAGACTTCTTAGATACTTATCTTGCACAGAGAAATTGACTTGTGGCTCGATCTTATCAGGGGCTCGATAGCATCCTGCAAGGAAAAAAAGGACTAAAAGCGATAATAGGATTCGTTTCATAGAAGGAGATCATATCAGAATCACAGTAAAAGTCTACTAGATTGAAAAAAAATGAATTTATAGAACAAATGGTACACTACCTCTGCCTTGAATTTTCCTTATGGAAGTCCATTTCTTAACCCATCTCGTAGGCGAAATTATATAGGAATTAATACGAATCATCAGGTGTTTTGATAAGCTCAAGTCCTGCATCAAAATCTTCTGCATTCGTTTGAGAGCGGTAGATGTCTTCTTGCCTTTCTGTAATCTCTTGATAAGTATCAAAGGACTTGATGATGTGGGGGCGGACAAAGATAACGAGGTTAGAGATATTCTGATTCTTTTCATTATCACTAAATACTGCACCGATGAGAGGAAGTCCTCCTAAACATGGGACACCTGTGCGGTGATATGTTTTAGAATCTTGCATTGAACCACTAATGACAAGGAAGCTCTTATCAGGAATGCTCACAACAGTTTTTGTGCTCGATTTATTCGTTGTAATTCCTTGGACTTGAACATTACTAACCGAAGATCCCGAGGCCGCTTGATTTGTTTGCTCAGAAATGTCTTCCTCAATCATTAAGGTGATGACATCACTATTTCCCACTACAGGAGTAATGCTTAAGCTCACCCCTACATCGCGATATTCAATGTTTGCTGTTGTTGTTGTCGTTTGGGATTGGTTAGTGACCAAGGAACCTGTATAAGGAATATTTTGTCCGACAAAGATTGTCGATATTTTATTGTCTTGTGTGATGATTTTTTGGTTCATCACAATCACAGAATCGCCTTCATCTCGCAGAGCATTAATTAATGAGCCAAGAGCAAAATAGGATTGCCCTTTGTGAAGGATGATATCACCAATGACTCCAATGTCGCCACCAGCTGTAAATGGGATAAACGAACCTTTAGGTGTGTTCGAAGCTGTAATGTTTGAAAGGCTTGTTTGGAATGGACCAAGAGGATCAGGAACCCCACCAATGGCATTTGGGAAAACCCCTGTACCATAAGCAAACTTGTTCCGGTAAACGCCTTGTGATCCCCAACGGAGACCAAATTGAAGGTTATTACTCAGTGTCGTTTCAATCACGAGTATTTCAACAAAGACTTGCTTAAGAGGAATATCAATGCTTTTGATAAGTCCTTTAAGCTTTCCTAGAGCGTCTGTTTGTCCTGTTGCAATTAAGGAGTTTGTGACTTCAATCCATTGCAGAGTATTGATCGTATGAACGAGATTGTCATTCACTTTGGTCTTGGATTTACCAAGATCGACTCCAATGAGTTTAATCGCATCTTGAATTTCAGATCCGCTGTGGTATTGCAACTTGTAGATCAGGAAGCTCATATCAGAAACTATTTCGATTCCAGGTTCTTCTGCTGGAACTCCAGCAGTAGGAATATCAAAGCGCTCTAATAGGCTATAAACTTTGTTCGTGTCGTCTTCCTCACCAGAGACAAGGATAGAAGAGGTTTTTTCCATCCATTTTAGGTTGTTGACCACATCGAAAAGTTCTTTATCAGAAACACCAGACGTAATGAGATTTTGCTCAAAGTCTTTCAAGATATGAATTAAGTCCATTCCTGAAATGTATTTAGGTTTATAAATCTTATATCCTGTTGGGGTCCTAATAGGAGCTTCCTTAGCAAGACCTGGAATATCGAATTTCTGTGCTAAGGATATCGCTTCTTGAACAGCTGTAGGAGTCCCAGTAAAGATGACAGAGTTCGTGTCTTGAACATAACGGATGTTGTTCAAAGTTATGATCAAATCATCTTGTGTAGACCCAGCCCTTTTTAAATCAGAGGCCATGTTTCTCAAGTATCCTATAAGCGCTGAGCCTGAGAGATATTTAATCTTATAGATCTCAAAAGTTGTTTTTCCTACCTGTTTGACTTGGTCTTCAGATGGAGTGTCGAGCGATGGAAGGAGTTCTTGAACTTTTGTGATAGAGCCTTCAGTTCCTGTGAAGAGGGTTGCTTTTCCTTTTGATACTAACTTAGTATTCATAAGAGTGTTAATTAAACTTTTATCTGCAAATCCTGAAGATTCCATATCTTCTGCAACCATGCGAGCATGTCTTCTTAAATCGTCTGCAGAAATATGGAGAGGTTTATAGACATAAAACTCACTTGCTTGAGGAGCTGACTTGATAGGAATATCAAAGGTTGGAACAATTTCCTTTACTCTATCAATTGCATCTTTTGTTCCAGTAAATAAAGCTCCTGTTCCTTTCGAAACAACAGATGCTGAGGTTAAGGATGCAATCAAATTAGGGTCTTTAAGCCCCTTATCTTTCATTTCATCTGCAGCGTGGTTTGCCTGTTTAATAATTGCTTCAGGAGTTTGATACTGTGGTTTGAAAATGTAATATTGAGAGGTTTTAGCTTCCTTTTCTGTTGGAGTATCAAAGGTTTTAGCAATTTGTCTAATTCGATTGATTGCATCTTGTGTTCCGGTAAATAAGACACTTGTACCATTTGAAACAACAGTTGCTGAATTAAGAGCTGCGATAAGGCTTGTATCCGCAAGTCCTGAATCTTGCATTTGATCTGCAGCATGTTTTGCTTGAGTAATGACTGTTTTAGGAGATTGATGTTGTGGTTTGAAAATATAGTATTGAGAAGCTTGAGATTCTTTTTCTTGGTTGTCAAGGGAACGAACCATAACTTTAATTTTTTCAATCGCAGCAGGCGTTCCTGTAAAGATAACGCGGTGTTTATCCTCTGTTAAGCGGGCAGAGTTCATTCCACTGATTAAATCAGGGTCTTGTAGACCAGAACTATAAAGTTGGCTTGCTGAACGTTTGATATTAGTAATCAATTCATCAGCACTTATAGATGTGGGTTTATAAATATAAAATTCAGATTTCTCAGGGCTTTTCGGTGTATCAAAAGTTGAGACAATGCCTTTTAATTTTTTAATTCCCTTTGGTGTTCCTGTAAACATTAGAGCAGTACCATTTGAAACAAGGGTTGCTGACTTCAAGGTATCGATCAGTGCTGGATCATCGAGTCCCGCCCCTTCCATTTCTTTTGCAGCAGAAATGATCTTATTTCTCAGATCCTTGGCATTTTCACCAGTAGGTTGATAGACATAAAATGCTGATGATTGAGCAGCTTCAGGGGTGTCATATTTACTGATCATCAGTTTAATCCGATCAATAACATGAGAGGAACCTGTGATAACGAGAGAATTGCTTGATTGAATCCATTTAATATTATGGATTGAGTTAATCAATGCTTTATCTTCAGCATCGGATTCTTTGAGTGTCTTAGCAGTTTCATCTAACTGTTTGAGAACAAGATTTCCATGGACATTTTGAAGTGTGTAAACAAAGTAAGTTGACTTTGATTCACCTGCGACTTCAGCATTATCTATTGTTGGAAGAATACCTTTGATTTGATCGATTGCATGAGTCGGTCCTCTGAAGACGAAAGAATTCGACTGAGAAACATATTTCATATTATCAATTGATTCATTGAGATCTTGATCAGAAGGAAGGGATTTAGCAATTTTTTGAAGACCTTTTTCAACAATATCTGGATCAACGAATTGGAGGCGATAGATGTAGGTGGACATAGGACCTTTGCCGTGGTCCAACATCGCAACAAGAGCGCGAATTCTGTTAAGAGAGTCAGAGTCTCCTGTGAAGGTAATGGCTCTCTGGGGTGAGGAGATTTTAGCTGAGCTCAATGCTTTTAAGAAAGCAGCGTCTGATAAGTTTGAGTTTTTTAAGCTTGTATAAGTGTCTTGAATCTGTTTGAGTAGAGCTTCAGGTGTTTCATTTTTAGGTGTGTAGATGAAAAAATCATTGCTTAATGGCATTTTTGATGCTTCATGTTCAGCAATATCGAAAATGGGGAGAATCTCTTTGAGGCGATTTAAAGAGTGTTGATCGCCGGTAAACGTTAAAGTATTGCTTGGCTTATTGTACTTCATCGTATCGATGGTTTTGATCAGGTTCTTAGAATAAGAGCTCTTCTTTAGGTTCTGGACAAAATTATCAAGAGATTGGGCAATTTGCTCTTCATTTCCACTCTTGATTTGATAAATGTAAAAACCACCATGAATGGACTCTAGTTCTTGTTCTGTATAAGGGATATCCAAGCTATACAGAATCCCCTGAACCTCTGTTAAGGACTGGGCATCTCCTGTAAATAGAAGAGCATGACTTTGCTCAACATACTTCATACTATTTAAGGCTTGGACAAGATTTTGTGCGGAAGGGCCGATTTGAGAAAGATTTGTTCCAATATCTTTTACAGCAGATTGAAGGACATGAGGAGGTTTATTTTTGATATGGTAAATCAGAATGTTATCTGCAGAAAGGGGTCCCTTGATTCCTCTTGAAAGAGAAGGGGGAGAGTCTAGATCTTCTAAAATAGCTATCGATCTTTCGATAAGGAAGGGAGTGGTAACGATATAGATGCTATTTGTCGATGGTTGTGGAACGAAAACTAAAGGGTTTCCTCCAGAAATCGGAATTAAAATCTGATTTGCAAGAGAAATCAGGTTTTCAGGAGGGTTGTTTCTGACTGTATAAGAATCGATTTCTAAAGCGGCTCTGGGAACATCTATACTATAGAAGAGCTTATGAATTTCTTCGATATTCTGTGTAATGTCGGTGATGATAATATGTCTGGTAGATTCAGAAACTTCAATAATTGCATTTGAAGAAAGAAGAGGTCCAATGATGCCAGCAAGGGTTGCTGGGTTAGCATTTTTGACTCGGAAGACTCGAGTCATAATAGGGGGAATCGTTTTCCCTTCTATAGGAACTTCAGAAGAGACTACCGTTGCAATTTGTCTAACATCGCTCCCTCTTGAAATTACGAGGTTATTTCCTTGTTCGATCAGATCGAGGCCATTCAATCTTAAGACTTGAATGAAAGCAGCCATAACATGAACAAGAGCTGTGGGTTCTTCAGAAACAATCGTGATATTAAAGTTAAGGTCTTCATCTTCATAAACAAAATTGACATTTCCAATCTTACTAATGAATTTCACGAGTTCTAAAATAGGAACGTTATCAAAGTTAATGGTGTAACCTTCGCCGATTTCTTTAGGGATTAAGGTATCGTCTGGGGAAGTTTTTTCTTCGAGGGACTTTTCGCTTTTAGGAGTTGTATGGAGAAGGGATGAAGAAAAACATAAGAGTGTAATAAGAAAGGTGCTTATGAATTTTCTACTTTTCATCATGTATTTTATCATTATTTATAAGGTTTTGTTTCTGTCTCTTATACACATCTG
>JAUHQH010000070.1 GCA_030408485.1 Candidatus Neptunichlamydia sp.
ATCTGCTACACCTAGATATTCTCCAGATTGGATAGCTAATCTTTTGAAAGGGTATACCTCAAGAATGTTACGCCTAAAATTTCCTTTTAACAAAAGGACATCTGCATACTATGTAGGCACAGCTGGTGCAGTATAATCGGAAACGATTATTCGATATATCACAGAATGCCAGGGTAAATCGCACGCTTGCATCTCAACCCCCTAAAGGGGATGAGAATCCCCCCGTGTCTTTTAAGAAATAAGCAATTCGTGATGACACTGTCAAAACTATTTTGGTAGGGGGAGAGTCATTTGATTGCAAAAAACATTTATTAAAGCTATATACTTGGGGTGTGTTGTCAAATTCTCGCAGTTGTTTTAATCCTCTATATGGAAAACTTCTCCGTTGTCCTGCTTCGTCAGCCCATTTTGGGCCCACGAAAGAGAGAATTACTCCAACAGTGATTATATGACGATACGCCCTAATGCTATATTATTTTTGGACGAGGTATCTATGAAAAAGTCGTTTGTTTTTTTGTTTCTTATTTTAGTTTTAGCCTCGACCTATTTTGGATTGAAGAATCATTTTGGAATGGTCACAAATCTTCCGAAAGAATTAGGGGATTATCACGTTCAGAAAAAGTTAAAAGAACTTCATCCCTTGTTAGAAGACCAGATGATTGTTGCGATAGTTTTAGGAGGGAATCATCTTTCAGATGTGGCAAGGAATCTCAACTCTATTACATCTCAAACCTACCCTCATCATCGGATCATTTATGTTGATAATGGATCCACAGATGGAACCTATGAAAAGGTTCAAGAATTAAGCGGTGACAGCAAAATAGAAGTCGTCCGATTTGAGGAAGAAAAACCGACCCTTGAGATTCTCTATCCTCTTATTGGGGGATGTGATTCGCACGAGATTATTGCTCTGATTGATGGAAAAGATTGGCTCTCTCATGAAAATGTTTTTGATCATTTAAATTGTGCGTATGCAAATCCTGATGTTTGGATGACCTATTCACGTGCAATCTCCCATCCTAATTATCAGGTTGTAGAAGGAGAACTGTTTTCGGATAGTCTTTTCCTTGAAAAGGAATTTCGTCAAAAAGAAAATAAACTCCTCTCTCCGCTTGTTACTTTTTATGCGGGGTTTTTCAAACAGATCAAGCTACAAGATTTCCTCCATCAAGGGGAGTTTATCGATGAGTGTCTTTCCTTAACCCTACAACTCCCACTGCTGGAAATGGGTCCAGATCACATTCTTTTCATGGATGAGATCAGTTATGTAAGAAATAGAGAAAATGAAGCTGTGGATCATAAACTCCACCTTCAAAAAGTGGCGGCGATTGAATCTCATCTTCGTTCTCTTCATCCTTACTCGACTCTTTCCTACCTTCCCCTCGGTTTAAATGTTTCATCACATCATCGTTACAAAGCTGATGTGGTGGTTTTTTCAGAAGACAGTCCGTTGCAACTCTATGCTTATTTAGAATCCCTTTTTGCAAAAGGGCGTGATGTGAATGAAATCTATGTTCTTTATAAAGGAGGGGATCATGAGTTTCAGAGGGCCTATCTGAATCTTCAAAGTGAGTTTTATACTGTTCATTTTCTTAACGTCTGCGATTATCCTGGAAATGATTATGCAACGTTGATTACAAGAGTTCTGGAAAATAAAAAACATGCATCTCCTTTTATCGTTTTTGGAACGGATCGCTTAGTTTTTGAGGAAAAAATACGATTCCATGATGCAATTGAAGCAATGGAAAAAGTTCATGGAGATCATTTTTTTATTAATCTCGAAGAAAAAGAGGTAGAATCGCTCCCAAAAGCTGTCCCAATTAATGAGGGGATTTATGCCTATCAACTGGGGGAAAAAGGAGTGGACCAACCTTTTAACTTGGTCCTTTGCCGCAAGAGCCTTTTTGAAAAGTTAGAAGGTATTTCCGATCTTTCTTCATTTAAAAAACTCTGGAAAAAGAAGCTGTCTCCAATAGGTGTAGCACTCTTTTACGAAGAGAAAAAGACTCTGCCTTTAAACATTACTGAAGAGCCCTCTCTACGACAAAAGAAGGAGTGGGGATATAAGTTTATCGAAGGCTTTAAAATCGATCTCCCTTCATTAACCTGCGAAATGGATGAAGTAGAGAAAGGGGAATATCCTTTGATCAAACGAAAAAGGCGTCCTCAAAGCCAACGTGATTAATGATATAACGCCTCTAGTGCAAAAGCCGATTTGCAATAAAACCCACAGTTTGGGATAGGCTCAATTTGTATGAAAGGAAAATCTCCGCGCCCAAAGTACTTGATTCATCCTTGGATTATCTGGCTTTTGAGCGCGTTTTTTATGTTTTATAGATATGCACTCGAAGTTTCTCCTAGTGTTATGACGAATACCCTCATGTCGGAATATCACATTGATGGAGCACAGCTTGGGAGTTTAGCAGCTTCTTACTTTTATGCTTACTTGATCATGCAGATTCCAGCTGACCTTCTCCTTGATAGATATGGTCCTAGAAAGGTGACGTCTCTGGCAATTATCGCCTCTACTTTAGGAGTTTTTCTATTCGCTAGGTCTGAATCTCTTTTTGTAGCAAGTATTGGACGTTTTGTGATCGGAATAGGTGTCGCCTTTGCAGCAGTCAACTGTTTAAAGCTTATCGCTAGCTGGTTTCCATCTAGGCAGTTTGCTTGCATGTCAGGTGTAATGATGTCTGTAGGGATGTTAGGTGCCGTTGGGGGGCCAAGCCCTTCTTTCGACTTTTATTCATGAATTTTATTGGAGAGATGCTCTTGAAATCATTGCGCTTGTTGGATTGATTTTCTCTAAGGTATTTTTTCTTGTTGTCCGTAATACATCTCCTGACAGAATTCGAGAAAAACATATTGTTTATCCTGGGTTCTTACTTTTTATCAAAGAGACTTACTGGAAACCAAGAGAAGAGCCATCATTTCTTCGTAAGCGTCAAAACAGACCATGTTGATTTTTCTTCCATTGATCGGGAAGAAGTTCATTCATTTTTGAGACAGGATGGCTCATAATCCTTGGTTTGATGAACTCTTTGATAAAAAAGCTTCCTGGTTTGAAGGCAAGCTTTTGAGTGATCTCTTCTCCGATTTTTTCTAGAACCTCTCTTGTCTCAGGACAAACTCTTTCTGCTTCAGATAACAGGAAGATGCTCAATTACTTCCATCGCAGCTCAATTCCACTCCCTTATTTTCCAACTATTTCTTCTTCTTTGATTTCGATAAAATTATCCTGGGAGACTGAAATACTCTTCGAAGGTTTACTAATGAAAATGTTTCGCCAATAATTGAACTGGTAGTACGAGAGTTGATTTTGTCTACACCAAGCAGAACCGCTTAACCCACTTGTTTTCCATTCCTCAAGCTTTTCTTGCCAAAATCTTCTGAGTGTTTTTGATCGCTTAACTTCTTCTCTCATAGATACGGACCTCCTGTGATTTAAATGAGATCCGTCATTTTATCAGGCAGATTTACACTTGAATAGATGGTCTGTCTTGACGCTTACAACGAAAATAACATCTCCATTCCTCGCATAATCGATCATAGCTTCTATCTGGGGACGGTCTGTGTTTTTCCCGAAGCTTTATCTAAAAACATTTTGTCTAATTCCAAACCTTCGAGTTGACGTTCTGGATTTTGATCTACCGAACTCACTCGGACGTACCCGATTTTCTTTCCTGGTTTCATAAAGGACTCCTGTTCTCACACTCTAACTGTCGCATTAGAGTCCAAGATCCTTGGTGGAAACTGTCAACTTATTTCAATACTAATCCTAACGACACAGAAAAACTGTCAACCTGAGCTGTCTTGTCGGGGTATACTCTAAAATGGGAGTTTCAATCTGGTTTTGGAGTAATCTCCATTTAAACTTGCAGGAGAAAAGTATCGTTGAGAAACCTACCTTTAGCATTATATAGTCTTGCTTTAAAAGAATCAAAATTTTAATCAAAAGAAAACAAAGGAGCTTAATATTTATGGATTATTCTTTCCCGAAAGGACCAATGGACAAAAAAGAACCAATCGGTTCATTTCTAACCCCAAAAAAACAAGAAAAAATAGATCTCCTTGAAGGAGAATGGGAAAAACTCGATGTTTCTGGATCTAATATAGCTAAGGAAAAAAAAGGGGCTTCTAAGGGAGTAGGCATATATCTGTCTCTTATACAC
>JAUHQH010000071.1 GCA_030408485.1 Candidatus Neptunichlamydia sp.
GAGATGTGTATAAGAGACAGGTATGGAGAAAAAAGAGCCATTGAACTTTGTTTGAATTCTAATCAACAAGCTCCCACTACAGTTCGTATTAATCCTTTGAAAACAACGCGAGAAGCTCTTTTGAAGAAATGGAAACTTTCGTTTCCGATTTCACCCTGTAAATATTCCAAGTTAGGAATTGTCTTTCATAAGCGGACTAACTTTTTTGCTCTTCCTGAATTCAAAGAGGGGCTATTTGAAATTCAAGATGAAGGGAGTCAACTCATCGCCAATCATGTCAAAGCCTCTCCTAATGACCATATCCTTGATTTTTGTGCAGGGTCAGGAGGAAAAACCCTTGCTTTTGCTCCTTTCATGAAGAATAAAGGACAAATTTACCTATATGATATTCGTCCTTACGTCCTCTTGGAATCCAAAAAACGTTTGAAGCGAGCAGGGATCCAAAATGCCCAAATCCTTGATGAAAAGAAATTGAAGAAAAGATACCTTCTAAACCGGATGGATTGGATTGTCCTTGATGTTCCTTGTTCTGGAAGTGGAACACTCCGTCGCAATCCTGATATGAAATGGAAGTTTAAACCAGAAATGCTTGGTCGACTTGTTGAAGAGCAGCGTAAAATTTTTGATAAGGTCTTGAAGTTTTTAGACCCCAGTGGAAAGATTGTTTATGCAACTTGTAGTATTTTCCCTGAGGAAAATGAGAGGCAAATCATCTATTTTATGGATAAATATCAACTCAAGCTTATCGATGCACCCTTTCAATCTTTTCCAAAAGATGGAGAGATGGATGGCTTTTATTGTGCTGTTTTGAGTAGAATGGGGAACACATGAAATTCAAAAGGATTGAGATGCAAAAGTTCTATTGTTTAGTTTTTTTCTTCACAATGGTTTTTTCCTTAGGGTTTGCCGATTATGAAATGGAACAACCCTCTTTCATTAATCCCTCGCAAGCACAAGGACTCCCTAATCAGTCAGGTTTAATGATTAATAACCACCCCTTAGCGAAAATCAATGGAAAGATCATTTCTCTTTATGATGTTGTTAAAAAAATGGACCTTTTCCTTTTTGAGTATTACCCAGACCTCAACCCATCTCCGATAGAAAAATATCAATTCTATATGAGTCGATGGGAGCCAACTCTTGATGATATGATTCATGATGAGCTGATTCTTTTAGATGCTCAGCAAAAGGAAATCAAAACTAGCGATGGCGAGGTGCGTGAAGAGTTAGAAGAACGGTTTGGACCGAATACTATGTCTAACCTTCATAAAGTGAATTATGAATATGAAGAAGCACGCGATATGATCCGCCAAGAACTTACCATTCAACAACTCATTGGAATGAAAGTTCATTCTAAGGCATTTCAAACAACAACTCCTCAAGCCATTAAAATTGCTTATGAAAAATATTTAGAGAAAAACCCACCTGAGGAGGAATGGAAATATCAAGTATTATCCATTCGTGGAAAAGATGAAGAGCAGTGTGAGAGTGTCGCTGAAAAAGCGTACAATCTTCTAAAAAAAGAAGGGCAACCCATTGAAAAACTCCCTTCGATGCTTGAGGAAAATGGAGTCACAGTAAGTTTATCAGATGATTATAACGGTGCATCACAAAGGTTTTCAAAAATGCATTTTGATGTGATTAAAGCTTTGTCTCCTAATTCTTATAGTCCTCCTGTTTCCCAAGTGAGTCGTTACGACAGCAGCACAGTGATGCGCATTTTCTATCTAAAGGATATCATTAAGAATCTTCCTGAAACTTTTGAGCAAATGCACGATAAGCTCAAAAATGAGCTCCTTTATGAAACTTCTAATAAGGAAAAAGCTCTTTATATTCAATCTCTGAAAAAACGGTTTGGTTACGAAAACCATAACCCCAAATTTGAACTTCCTGAAGATTATCACCCCTTTGCTATTCTTTGAGTAGCTGAAAGATCTCATGGATTTATATAAACCTTCAGAGCTTCATCAATTTCTAAGTGAAATGGGGATTAAACCCAAGAAGAGGCTTTCTCAGAACTTCCTCATCGATGGAAACATCTTAAAAAAAATGATTGAAGCAACCGATCTTCAAGAAGAAGATACGGTTGTTGAAATTGGTCCAGGACCTGGAGTTTTAACCAAGGCACTCCTAGATAAAGGGGCTTCAGTTATTGCTATTGAAAAAGATCCAAAATTGGCAAACTATTTAAAGCGCCTGCAAAACGGGAAACTTCAAATCTTAGTCGATGACTTTAGGAATATTCGTTTTAAAAACCTTTTAAAAGGAGAGCATAAAATAAAAGTCATTGCTAACATTCCTTATAGTCTCACAGGAATCATCCTTCAAGAACTTCTCCCCAAGCAAGATCTCATCACATCCATTCATCTAATGGTTCAAAAAGAAGTGGCAGCAAGATGCACCGCAGATGTTAAAGCAAAAGACTACAGCTCGTTCACATTGTTTACTGACCATCATGCGGACGCGAAACTTCTTTTTACTGTTCCTAAAACATGTTTTTATCCAAAACCAAAAGTTGATTCTGCCGTTCTTGAGTTAAAGCTCAAAACTCCTCCAGTAGATGCTCCATATGAAAAGCTTTTTGAGATGATTCGTATGGCTTTTCAAATGCGTCGGAAAATGCTCCGTGCTTCACTAAAGAAGATAGCACCTCCAGTGATTATCGAAGCCGCTTTAGAAACTTTAGGGCTTCCAAAAAATGCGCGCCCTCAAGAGTTAACGCTTGCGGACTTTTCGGCGCTTTTTCACATTCTCAACTCGGAAAAGACCGAAGAGACTTAATCCTACTCCAATGGTTAAGAAAAAGATTAGGATTCTTTGGACTTCATCAGGGCAAACCCATTCTCCTCGCATCGCGTCTACAAGAAGAGCTGTAAATGCACGATCCACATTCTCTGTGGCCACAAGTGGGGAACTTGTGACAAGGTTTCCTTGTTTATCAATAATATTGATGGAACCAACAAAGCTTCCTTTTTCAATCGAAGGAAGTCTATGATCCCAATTGAGTTCAATCGTAATCTCAGGTTCTTCAGCAGGAAAGTATGAAATTGCAACGTCTTCTGTAAGGGTCGCCTTCAAAGAGCCTCTTGCGTGCTTTACATCACGACTAAAAATATTCTCTTCCTTATTAAAAAGGAGTCTCTCTTCTTTTTCCTCTTCAAAAGCTACATCAAAAAGGCGAATGGCATCCTGAAAACACTGATTATAAGATTCATCGCACCCTAGTAGAACGGCAATCAATGTTCTTCCATGATTTTTTGCAACACCTGCATAGGTGTAGCCTGCATCTGAGTGATAGCCCGTTTTCATCCCAATTGCTTGAGGATAGAAGAATTTACCAGATTGAATTAGAAGGTTCTTATTTTGAACTCTTTTTGCTGTTTGAAGGTTTGTTTCAAGTCGCTCATGTTCTTTGGTTGAAATAATGGAACGGATGAGATCAACTTTTAAGGCTTCTCTTGCCATAAGAACGATATCTCGAGCTGTGGAATAGTGCTTAGGATGGTGTAGTCCATGAGGGTTTGAAAAGTGAGTATTTTCACATCCAATCTCTGTAAGGTATTCATTCATTTCTTTGACAAACTTTGGAATACTTCCTCCTATATAATAGGCAAGATAATTTGCTGCATCATTCCCTGACGAAATCATAAGGCCATACAAAAGTTCTTGGAATTGGAGTTCTTCTCCTCTTTTAATCATGTAATGAGAACCATCAGGTTCTAATAGATAGGCTGGATCTTTATAATTATGAGCAACTTTCACTGATTTACTCATTCTTCGAAGACAGTGGTGGGGGCAAGAAACAACTTCATTAAGATCTTTCTTGTGTTTTTTTATTGAATAGAGACAAGTGGCAATTTTTGTCAGACTCGCAGGATACGCACGATCGTCAGCTTTCTTTTCA
Source organism: Candidatus Neptunichlamydia sp. (assembly GCA_030408485.1). GTDB lineage: Bacteria > Chlamydiota > Chlamydiia > Chlamydiales > Simkaniaceae > Neptunichlamydia. Next base: position 3,905 of record JAUHQH010000071.1, read on the forward strand.
TAAAGAATTGCCCCTGTTTCAGCATTAATTAAGATGGCCGACTTTGCAGAAACACTCACGTCTAGAGATTTACTGAAAGCTTGTGTCACAGCTAAAAGAGATACAAGAAGAAAAAGTATCCACATTTTAAATCCTGAAGTATTTCCCATATTTGAATCTATCTGACTGAAACTTTTTATTCAGATAAGTTCTCCTTCTAGTTCTAACAAATTTATCAATTAGAAGAAAGTTACGACAAAATAAACCTACTAAATATCTAATACTATCTATCAAAAATAATCTATGGAATTATGTTTGATATTTAAATAAAACTAAACAACGCTTCGCCTACAAATCGAGGGGTTCATTAGGGATCAATTTGAAATCGACTCTCATCTTGCAGAGGCTCGCCTTCTTGCCCCTCAATTTATGACTGAATCATCTTATCTGCAATATTTCCTGAGCTCACCGCTAAATAAATAACCTCTGCCCCAAAAATACCTTCCCCATAAAACCTTTTTCAAGTGCGGAAACTCCACCAATATTACTATCGATCTAACCCCTTTTAACCATTGCATCACTTTATGCTTATCCTGTGTATCGACTTATAGCTGATAAACATGTGAACATGATCACTGACAACCTTAGCTGCGATGATGTCAAGTGGGCGTTCTAATCCAATCTACCTTAGCACATCTCTTAAGACATGTAGCCACCTCCCCGGTCAATACTCGCTTTCTGTACTTAGGGACCCATACAAGATGGACTTTCAAATCTATTTTAGTATGCGCTCCTAAATTATAACGTCGCATGGCGATAAGTTTAACCTTCTCTTCGCCTTAAAGGCGAGGGTTTTGAACCCTGCTCCAGAAGAGACAATAAAAGTTAAAAAAATAAATCACTACTTTAAAAAAAAGGAGAGGACCCCTATTAAGAAAAAAGTAAGCATTGAATAGGATAAGAACCCACTACTGAATTAATGAGTGGTAAAACTGGGTTTTGGATTTCGAGTGTTCGATTCTCAATGAGATAATGAAGGAGCTAGCGCATTATTTATGAATCCCATACAATTAGATCAAGCCTATAATGAATTCATCTCGAGTCTTCCGAGTTGGATTCCTGAAGGTATTATAGAAGTCGATATGACACTCTTGGAAGAGACAGGTCTTCTGACTCATGATTCTTTTGAAGAGGATAAAAACCAAGAACAACTGCCCCACTATTTTCATGTCATTGAAACCTCTGATAAGGTTACTCTATTCAATCACCAATTCGCAATTTGGATTGTTCCCAAAGTTGTCGATGACAATCCTACAACAATCGTCATGATTTCTCTCATCACAAATGGGCATCCTCATCTCGAGATTGTCTTTTCGACAAAGGGTGTCTATAACACTCCAAAATTTGTTTTGAGACTCTTAAAATATTACCTTTCTGAAGTGATCGATACGGAAGAAGCAATCTCTTCTATTGGGAAAAACTAGCAAATTTAAAGTCAATACCTCCTGTTGGTGGAAGGTTGACTCCTGTAAGCTCAGTTTTTTTTGAAAACTCCATTCCTACGTAATAAATAGGAATAATGGGCATCTCATCCATCAAAATTTTTTCAGCTGCAGTGAGCAAGCAATTCCGCTTCTTAGGATTCGTTTCATAATTTGAGACTTCGATTAGATCGAGGTACTCCTGCGACTCCCAATTACTCATGTTGACCCTGTCATGCTTATATTTAAAGGTTTGGAGTATATCAATAGGATCTTCTATACTAGAAAACCACGACATCATTCCAATCTCATAATCTCCATTTTGAAGTGCAGTGAAATGAACAGGCCAATCTGATTGGTGTAAAGTGACTTTAATTCCAAAAGTTTTTTCCCAAATCTGCTGAACTGTTTGAGAAATTCGACTCATTGTTTCAGAACCAGTAGAATATCTAATTGTTAGAACAGGAAACATTTCAAGGGTTATCCCTTCCTCTAGTAAAGCCTCATCAAAGAGTCTTTTTGCTTGATCAAACTTTCTATCCTCAAAGCAATCGGACTTTTCTAACCCGAAACAAGGTGCAATAATTCCGTATGCTGGAAGAGCATTTCCACCTAAAATATACTCCACAATTTCATTTCGATCCATTGCATAAGAAAAGGCTTGTCGCATTTTCTTGTTATTGAATGGAAAGGTTTCGCTATTGAGAAAATACCAGAAAACTCTTGGGCTAGCCACATAAGAGCATGTCCCATCTTTTCTAAGGTTCTCCAAAACTTCCGGAGGAATCTTACTCACAGGATCTCCAATCCAATCGAGTTGATTCTTTTCGTACATATAGAGCTGTGTCATTCCATCTTCAAGAAAACTGATTCTTATTTCTGAAAGATAGACATTCTTTTGATCCCAATAAGAAGGGCTTTTCTCAACCGTTACACATTCTCCTTGTTTCCACTTTTTTAAGTTAAAAGGTCCATTAGAAACAAAACTCTGATCTGTTCGATAAATCCAACTGGGATCTGTTTCATCCAAGTGTTTTGGAATAGGATAGAAAAAAGTAGAATCTAAAACATCAAACACATAGGGAACAGGATATTCAAGTTCGACTTGGAAAGTATAAGAATCAAGAGCTGTTACCCCCACTTCACTTACAGGAATTTTTCCTTCTACTGAAAGTTTTGCATTCTTAATAAAATAAAAATTATGTGCTCCGTGACTGACAGTGTTTGGATCAAGACACTTTTTCCATGCATATTCAAAATCATATGCCGTGACTGGCATACCGTCATTCCAAAAAGTTTTTCTGAGAATAAAGGTATAAGTTTTGAAATCTTCTGAAACGGTATATTTTTCTGCAGTAGCCGGAGCTAAATTTCCTTGCTCGTCTCTCCTTATTAGCCCATCAAAAAGCATGCGGATTAAATGAGATGTTGGATGCTCTCCTCCAAGCCTTGGATCTAATGTACGCACTTGACTACCAAAGGAAAGGTTCAATACTTCTTTTTGAGAAACATCTTCTTTCTTACCGCAACCACTTGCAAGGAGGAATAAAAGGAAAATAATCAGAACTCTCATTGGTTGTCTCTAAAAAAACTAAACAGCGTCTCACCTACAAGTTGAGGGGTTCACTAGGGGTTGACTTGGAATTGGTTGTCACGTTGTAAGGGTTGACTTTACTTACGCGCCAATGTATGACTGAATCATCTCATCTGTCATATTTACTGCACTTACCGGTAAATAACCTCTGCCCCAGAAAATCTTCTTCAAGAAGTGCGGAAACTCCACCAACATTACCCTCGAGCTAATCCCTTTTAACCATTCCACCACTTTGCTTATCCTGTGTATCTCAACTTATAGCTGATAAACATGTGAATTCGAATGTAATCTGCCTTAGCACATCTCTTAGGTGTATAGGGTATATAGTCATCTGCCCAACCAATATTCGCCTTCTGTACTTAGCGATTCATACAAGATGGACTTTCAAATCTATTTCAGCATCCGCTCCTAAATTATAACGTCACATAACGACGACTTTAATCTTCCTTTCTCTTTAAAGGCAAGGGGTTTTAACCATCCTTCCAGAAGTGACGCATCAAAAATTTAATTGATTTTGTTATCCTCCTTGGAAAGTTCCAAGGAGGATAAATGAATTATAAGTAGTCAATAGAAACAGTGGCGCTTGTTGAATAGTTTTCAATGATCGAAGAATAGAGCGATCTAAAAAATATCCCCTTGTAAACATCTTGGTTTTTTCATTTGTTTCGATTCTTGCTGAGCAAGAATCGTGGTATCAAATGGAGATGTTTTGTGAGGAAACCCTAGGTTGGTTTGCAGAGTTTCTTGATATCTCATCGAGGGCGCCCAACCACGATACTTTTCGAAGAGTTTTCTTTTTATGATTAACCCGGAGGATTTTGAAGCTTGTATGATTAGGTGACTCTTTTGAAGGGCTTCAAAAGAAAAATGAGCACAAAATGAGTAGGAGCAGAACACTAAAAAAGAACCGAGGGGAAGTGGAGATTGGATTGATCCAAAAAAAAACGATCGAAGGGTTTGAAAAATATCTTTCATGCTAGAAACTGAAGTCTATTTTACTGAACTGAGAAAAAACCTTGAGCGGCGTCGAATTGTTAAGTAAAAACTCAATTTCCTATATGTCTTCATCTGTTACATCATGGGGCTGTTGAAAACTGAAAGGTTTTTCGGATAAATTAAGATTTTCTTCGAAAATGATTAACATCACAATTCATAAACCAGGTATGACATCTTTTTGCTCCTTTACAAAAGGAGAAGGCATGTCCATTGCACTTAAAGAAGTTGAGCTAGTGGTAATTGAACTACAAAATAAGTAAGTGTGGAGTAGGAGTCAAAGGATCTGAGGTTTTGAAAATGATGGAAGCTAAATTTGAGCTCAGGTGTACAAAGAAAGGGGTCTACAATCGCTTAAAAAGAAGAAATCTGGACCCTTTTGCGCCACGCTCTAAACATCTTCAAGGACATCGAGACCAACATGAAGAATTCAAAAACAAATTTAGAGACAAAATAAGAGAGGCTATTCTTAAACATATAGAGATGGAAGATGTTGAAATTTGGTTCCGAGGCGGGGCTCGTTTTGATCAAATAAGGAAAAAAACTTCCAAGAGCCGTTTTAGTAGGCAACGGCAGTTCTCGTATACTTAATTTGCTTGCAGCAGCTTGTTGGTTCCTCTCATGACAAGGGGGTAGGGTTGGTTCTTCTCTATGCAAACTCAGCAGCGATGGAACTGCACTTACAGACATATATCTTGCGTCAAGTTACTGAAGGGAGAGACGTTCCCTTGCTCTTAAGAGAAATTTCACTTGAGGTATTTGGGAATAACAGCTAGGATATTGTGATAACAAATAGACTGAGAGAGCTCCATGCAAAAAGGACTAAAGCCACTACTTCACATTCAGGAACTTGATATTAAGATGATCCGCCTGATGCGCGTGAAAAAACAGCGCCAGGGAGAGCTGAAGCAAATCGAATCGCTCAGAACAGAGCTTAAAGAACAGCTAAAGCTTAAAGAAGAAGAGATTAAGGAAATTGAGACCCAAGTCAATAGTCTCGAAGAAAAGATTCAAACTTTGACAGATAAATACAAAAAACTTGAGTCACAACAAGGTAGTGTCAAGAAAGTCGAAGAATTCAATGCACTCACTCAAGAAATGACCACTGTAGAACGAGAAAAGGTTGCTCTTGAAACGCAAACTTCTAACATTCTCGACCAAAAGGTTGCTGAGGAAGAAATCCTAGAAAAAATCAAAGAAAGCCTAGTGACTTCTGAAACCAATAGTATTGAACTTGAAAAAGACATCAAATCAAGCATTGATCAAATCAATACTGAAGGTCAACAACTTAAAGCTGAAAGAGATCAAATCGTCGGAAATGCTGATGCTGACAGCTTGAAAATTTATGAAAGACTCCTTCGCAATAAAAAAGACCGCGTGATTGTACCGATTGAAAATCGCACCTGCAGCGGTTGCCACATTGCTCTTACCCTTCAACATGAAAATCTTGTACGAAAGGGAGAATCTGTAGCCTTTTGTGAGCATTGCTCACGAATCCACTACTGGGAAGAAAGCGAAACTGTCGAAGGCGCCACTGCTCAATCACGTCGCCGTAGACGTCGAACAGTGAAAGCGTAAGCCTCAATAAATAGAGGTAAAGCACTACGGAGTGGGATGCAATCGCTGTTGCAAAAGCTCAGCTTCTGCAAGAGAGGAAAGTCCGGACTTCATAGAAAAAGGTGCCAGCGAAATGCTGGGGGCCGTAAGGCCACGGAAAGTGCAACAGAAAACAAGCCGCTGTCCTTTGGATAGATAGGATGAAAATGCTGGGTTTGAGACCTAGCCCCATAGTAGTAATACTTTGGTGGTGCAAACCCCACCTGAAGCAAGAAAAGAATTCGAGCTGTTTTTCGCAACCGAACTCTTTCAAAATCGCTTGAGGATCTTAGCGATAAGATCCCTAGATGAATGATTGCAGCTTGCGGTTTGCAAGTGACAGAATCCGGCTTATTCCCCCTCCGGGAATTTTGAGTGTCAACGCTTATCGTTGACGCTTTTTTTTGCTCTCGGATGAGCGCGTTCATAGACTTCTCGTTTTAACTTGGTGGAAACGCGTGTATAAATCGTTGTTGTTCCTAAAGAAGAGTGTCCGAGAAGAACTTGGATTGTTTTAAGATCCATTCCCTTTTCTAACCAATGAGTTGCAATTGTATGACGAATCGTATGAGGAGTAATGTTTCCAGCAAGCCCACTTTTTCGAAGATAATTTTTAAAGAGTCGATCAATTGAGCGTGTGGTTAAACGTTCTCCCCATTTATTTAAAAAAATGGCTTCATGGTCTTTTTCACAGTGAGGTTTCCCTTCTTCATAGCGGCGAGGATCTTGCAAATAATTTTGAATCCACTTGGCAACAGCCTGAGTAATCGGAACAACCCGTTCTTTTTTCCCTTTTCCCTTAACTCTGAGTGAACGCTCCCTAAAATTAAAGTCAAAACGACTAAGGGATGCGAGCTCACTGATACGAAGACCCGAACTATAAAACAGCTCCATAATAGACCGATCACGCAACCCAAGCAGCTCACTAGTATTTGGTTGCTTAAAAAGTTCTTCAACTTCCTGATAGGAAAGCGCTTTGGGGATCGGTTTATCTAGTTTGGGACTTCCAATATCGGCGACTGGATTCACCCGAATTTTTTTCTCTTTCAAAAGGTATTTAAAAAATGAACGAATCGACGAAAGGTGGCGAAGCACGGTCCGTTTTGAAACCCCTTTCATTTGCAGATGTCCTAGATAATTTCGGATCAGCTTTTTATCTACTTCTCTTTTCCTCATAAAACCTTCAAAAGCTTTTAAGTCGAGACGATAATTTCTTAAGGTATGTTCCGAAGCATTTTTTACCACTTCCATATGGTGAATAAAATCTTGAATTTTACTTGTTAGGTTCATGATCCCAATTTACGGAAATCTTCTTGTATCTTCAAGGAAGATTTGCTACAGTCCTTCCTATGATTATATTAGATAAGATTTCAAAAAAGATTGGAACACGCGTTCTCTTTGAGGGTGTGAGTACCGCTTTTAGCCCAGGAAACCGGTATGGCTTGACAGGCCCTAATGGAGCAGGTAAATCGACTCTCTTGAAAATTATGATGGGTGTGGAAGATGCAACTTTTGGATCTGTTTCCCTCCCTAAAAAAGTAGGTTTTCTTAGACAGAATATTGAAGAGTTTAAAGATGCACACGTCCTTGATGCTGTCATTATGGGGAACGAGCGTCTCTGGGATGCACTAGTAGAAAGAGACATGCTCTATGAAAAAGAGATGACCGATGAGATTGGCATGCGTCTGGGTGACTTAGAAGAAGTCGTTGCAGATGAAGATGGATATAGCGCTGAATCAGATGCTGAAGTCTTACTGATTGGAATGGGAATCGAAGCGGATTTTCATGAGAAGAAAATGCACGAGCTTCCCAGTGATCTCCAGTTCAGAGTCCTTCTTTGCCAAGCCCTTTTTGGAGATCCTCAAGCCCTTCTTTTAGATGAACCCACAAACCACCTTGATTTAGGATCCATCGGCTGGCTTGAAGAGTTTCTCCATAATTATTCCGGCACACTCATTGTCATCAGTCACGACCGCTACTTTTTAAATAGCGTCACAACCTATATTGCCGATATCGATTACGATACCATCATTACCTATCCTGGAAACTATGATGATATGCTTGTTGCTAAAACAACACTCCGAGAACGTGCCGAACAAGATGCCAAATCTAAAGAAAAAAAGATTACTCAGCTGAAAGAATTTGTCTCAAAATTTGGAGCTGGAACACGAGCGTCTCAAGTTCAGTCACGGATCAGAGAAATCAAAAGACTTCAACCTCAGGAACTAAAAAAATCCAATATTCAACGCCCTTATATTCGTTTTATTACTTCTGAAAAACCCTCAGGAAAAGTTGTCCTTAGGGTTGAGGGAATTAGTAAAGCCTTTGATGAAAATCAAGTCATCAATGACTTTTCGATTGAAGTTACGCGCGGCGATAAAATTGCTGTCATTGGAACTAATGGAATTGGAAAAACCACCCTTCTTCGGATGCTTGTGGGAGAACTTGAGCTCGACAGTGGAACGATAGAAAGGGGACATCAAGTTGACCTCGGTTATTTCCCACAAAATCATGAAAACTTTATCGATAAATCAGAGAAAATCGAAGCTTTCGATTGGCTAAAACGGTATAAAGCCAATGCTTATGACCAAGAAATTCGTGGTGTAATGGGTAAAATGCTCTTTGGGGGTGATGATGCCTTTAAAGAGATCTCCAAACTGTCAGGTGGTGAAACCGCACGCCTTATTCTTGCAGCTCTTCTATTGAACAACCATAATACTTTGGTTTTGGATGAACCCAATAATCACCTAGATCTAGAAGCTGTTTCTGCTTTAGGATGGGGGTTATCAGAGTTTCAAGGAACTGCGATCATTGCTGCCCACGACCGGGATCTTATCAATGATTTTGCAACGAAGATCATTTCTTTAGAAAAAGATGGTATTCATATCTTCGATGGAAATCTGGAAACCTACCTTTCAGTAAAAACCTAAATGTTTACGAAAGAAAAGTTTCTTTCTCTAACCCTTCGCCGTAGACATAAAAATGCCGGACTTCACCTTCGAGCTCTTTATGAACAAAAACTTCATCTAGATCTTCACTACCGAGCAATGGAGGAGTGGTTAAGCCTTCCTCCCATCCAAGAAACAGTTGAGCAAATGACCGACCGTTTCCATCTTCATATGAAAGAAACTTCTATCTCTATTAAAGAACATCATCTCCTTGTCAATCGGGTTGACACCCTTTCCAACACCCCTTTTGGTCCGATGATGATTTACCTTGAAAACCTCCGCTCTGCTTATAATATTGGAAATATCCTCCGCACTGTTGAAGCTTTTCGACTAGGGACCATTATCTTTTCAGAAAATACTCCCTATGCCCACCATCCAAAAATCCAAAAAACTGCAATGGGAACAGAAATCATCGTCCCGGTGCATCAAGGAGATCTTTCTGATCTCAAAAAACCTCTGATTGCATTAGAAACGGTGGAAAATGCCCCTTCTATTTACGATTTTTCTTTTCCACAAACCTTTTCACTCCTTTTAGGGAATGAGGAGTATGGGCTAAAAGAGGAAACACTGTGCCAAGCCGATCATATTGTTCAAATTCCACTCTTAGGCTCAAAAAACTCTCTAAATGTTGTCAATGCTTTTGCCATTGTCACAGGAGAGATTTATAGGAGAAATTCCTGTGTTTAGTTTGCCGCAGAAAGCACAGAGCTCATCAAGGGGTTGTTGAAAGTTAGAAAATCATCGGATAAATTAAAGTTTTCTTCGAAAAGAAGATCTCGATGAAGCTTCTTAAGAAGATTGCCTAGCAAACGCTCCTTTATGAAGCGTTCTTCCTAAGTAAGATCGCAACGAAAATCCAAAAATATCAAATCCAATTTGACACATTATTTTTGACAAAAGGCATAACTAAGGGGAAGAATTTGAATTAATGAGAGCGCGCAATCAATGACACGCCCAAGAGTTATGAATAGTCCCCTACGGGAAACGCAAAGCGCTTGCAATCATCAGCAACTTCAAGATTGGGGAAGATCTGCCGCGCTTCTTCTGCAAAACGATCAAGATGACGATAACGGGCTGAGAAATGGGTTAGGATAAGTTTTTGGACTCCAGCATTTTTAGCAATTTGAGCTGCCTGCTTTGCAGTCATATGGTCATGAGAAATAGCGAGATCTTTATGCTCTTCCAGATAGGTACTTTCGCAGAGAAAAAGTTTGGCTCCTTGGGCTAAATCGATAGCATTTTGACAATACTTTGTATCAATGACTGAGGTAAAAACATCTCCTTTACGAATATAGCTGACATCTTCTAAAGCAATAGTTTTTCCATCAATTGTCAGCGAACCTTTTTCTTCAAGCTCGCGAACTTGAACTCCCCTTAAGCCGACCCTTTTTAATTTCTCTTTATCAAACTTAACCGTATCAGCTTCTTTAATCCTCCACCCTAGGTTATCGACTCCATGATCAAGAAATTTTGCTTCGATGGTGAACGTTTCATCTTGTTGAACAATTCCCTCCTCAGAAACCGGATGTTCAATGACTTGAATGTGGTCGTGATAAATGGTTCCATAACGAAGACGATCAAAATAGACCTTTCCACTTGCGGGATAATAGCAGTGGACAGGATGGTCAATCCGATCTAAGTTAAGACGCATCAGCATTGAACCCAATCCTAAACAGTGATCACCATGGAAATGACTCACAAAAATGCGCGTGACTGTAGGGGGAGCAATATCCGCAAAGATAAATTGCCTTTGTGTTCCTTCCCCTGGATCAAAAAGAAGTCCTTCTTGATTCCAACGAAGAAGATAGGCTCCATGATTGCGTAGTCGGGTCGGCTGTTGTGAACTACATCCCAAAATCGTTAAATCGCGTATGCTCATGAATCCATACCAATGAAATTTTCTGATTTAGTTGCTTCCATTTTTAAGCATCTTTTTTCTCTCATTGCGATCACATTGTCTTGAGGATAAAGGGTCGCAATGAGAGAAAAAAGATGCCAAAAAGACTGAAACAAAATTAGGAAAGAGCGTTGGGATGGGTTCACTTACACTGCTCCTTTGGAAAACAAGGGAATACGTCCAAGGATAATTCCAATAATCGCTCCACTAATATGCGCGGTATTTGCAATATTCATTGAGGAGTCTACAATCTGGGAGCGGATAAGAAAGAATAAGACTAATTGTATAACCATCATTGCAACAATAAAGATCGCTAAAAAAGCAACGGTTCCCTTTTGAAGAGGATAACCCTCCCAGGGAGCGCGCCTTTGTCGCATCCAAATAAACCCTGCTAAACCACAGACAATCCCAGAGTACCCGATAAAAAGGGGACCACTGATTAAATACTGAAGGGTATTGGAGAGGATACCTATGATGAGTGTAATCGCAATATATTGCCATTTTTTTGTTCTTTCTTCGACCTGCCTTCCAAGCATCCATAGCCAAAGCATATTAAAGAGGATATGGAGGAAACTTCCATGGAGAAAAACGGGAGTAAATAAGCGCCAGACCTCTCCTTGCCGGATTTGAACAAACATGGGAGCATCGAGTTCCTCTTTCGATTCAGGCCACCCTAAAGCTACATCATAAAACCCATCCCAAACTGTATCATCACTGATCCTATTTTCGGAAAAGATCTCTTTGCTCGATTCGTCTCTATTTTCTATTGTTGGCATATCATAAGAAAGGTCTATCATCAGAGGTGTTAAGGTATAAAGTTTAGAGTCTTTATCTGCCTTGGGAGGATCGGTCATTTGATAACTATTCCAAAAGTAAAGAAGAGCACAAACAAGAACAATAAAACGTGTGATCGGCATTCTTGGGCGCATTCTTCCTCTTAGACGAATCGCTCGAAGGGGAAAAGGTTCTTTTTCATCTCCCTCTTCACCTGTATTTGTTGCAATTCTTTGATTATCAATTGGATGCTCTTTAACATCAAAACGGGGATCTTCGGGTTTTTTCTGGAATTCTTCAAGCCAATGAGCAGTTGTCTCGACTTCATCCTCATGCATGACCCAAAATTGGAAGCGACCCTCCTGATGAGAGTCAGGCTCATAACTGCATTCAATCTTCTTCTCCTCTAAAAAGGAGTAAAACTGATATGTTTGTTTTTCCCCCTTAACAGTTCCTATTAAACGCATGTTTTGATTTTCTCAATGAGCTTCGAGGTTGAAAGTCCTGGGATAAGCTTAACAATATGAATCTTCCCGCCATGGTTTCTTACGACTTCAGCCTCGATGCAATTTTCTCCATATTCAGAACCATTGTTATGAACATCAGGCTTTATTTTTTCAATAAGTGCAATAGAATCTGTCTCATCAAAGTATGTCACATAATCGACAAATTCAAGCGCTGCAATCATCTCTAAGCGGTGCTCTAGAGGAACAATGGGTCTTAAGTGGCTCTTGTATTTTTTTATAGAAGCGTCAGAATTAAGAGCTAGAATCAAAACATCTGCTTGCTGAGACGCCTCATGAACCATCTTTAAATGGCCAGCATGTAAAAGATCAAAAGAACCATTCAACGTTGTAATCGTTTTTCCCAATTTTCGGATCTCTGCAACTTTTTCCTCCAGTTTATCTGGTGAAATATATTTTGCTTTTGCCCAAGAGTTCACTTTTCCCTCCTAGGGAAAGCGATTTTGAAAACATCGTTATAGGTATCAACAAAATAAACCTTCAATCCCTTTTTCAAATAATCAGGAAGTTCATCGTAATCTCTTTTGTTATCTTTCGGAAAGATCAACATTTTCAATTTAGAGCGCTTAGCAGCAATGAGCTTTTCTTTTAGTCCTCCGATCGGAAGAACTTTCCCCGTAAGAGTAAGTTCCCCAGTCATTCCTAGATCCTTTGCAACAGGCGTTTGCATTGCTAGTGAAAGAAGCGAGGTAACCATCGTAATTCCCGCAGAAGGTCCATCTTTAGGCGTTGCTCCTTCAGGAATATGAATATGAACTTCTTCTCCTTCAAAGAATTTCATTTTTGGAGCATATTCTTTGATATGAGAGCCGACATAACTCCAGGCAATTTGAGCAGACTCTTTCATAACATCTCCTGCTTGACCTGTAAGTTTCATCTGAGTTTTTTCAGAGGGAGCATTCGAGGCTTCAACATAAAGCGTTGCACCTCCCATTGCTGTCCAAGCCAGACCTGTACAAACACCTAGAGGTGTTTTATCGTAATAACGATCTGAGGTAAAAATGGGTTTCCCAAGATATTTTTCAAGGTTCTTTTCTGAAATCGTGACGGATTTTACTTTTTTCCGTCCCTTTTTCTCAGACGATCTGACAATTTCAACAGCTACTTTGCGAAGAATCTTCTTAATATTATTCTCTAAACCTCGAACTCCAGATTCACGAGCATAGCGTTCAATGAGTTCTTGGATCGCACCCTTTGTAAACTTAACTTGGCTTGCTTTTAACCCAGATTTTTTCCGATTTCTTGGGATGAGATATTTTTTTGCAATCTCTACTTTCTCTTGTCGAATGTACCCAGATAACCTGAGGATATCCATCCTATCTTTTAAGGGACCAGGTATCGTATCGAGAACATTTGCAGTTAAAATGAAAGGAATATTGGAAAGATCAGCGCGAACATCTAGATAGTGATCCAAGAAGTCTTTATTTTGTTCTGGATCCAAAACTTCTAAAAGAGCCGATGCCGGATCCCCTTGGTAGCCTTGTCCCATTTTATCAACTTCATCGATCATGATCACAGGATTCATTGTCTGGGAAGCTTTTAGTGCTTGGATTATTTTTCCTGGCATTGCTCCGATGTAAGTCCGGCGATGCCCTTTGATTTCAGCTTCATCTCTCATTCCACCTACAGAAAAGCGGAAGAACTTGCGGTTAAGAGCACGAGCAATACTTTTTCCAATACTTGTCTTTCCAACTCCTGGAGGTCCGACTAAGCAAATAATACTCCCCTTTACCCCTTTCGTTAATTTTCCAACACCAATAAATTCAAGAATCCGTTCTTTAATGTCTTTTAAACCATAGTGATCTTCTTCTAGAATCTCTTCCGCTTCAGCAAGATTATGGTTTTCTTTGCTATTGACACCCCATGGGATAATCGTTAACCAATCAAGGTAATTACGCGAAACAGCATATTCGGCAGATTGGACATCAAGAACTCCTAACTTTTCCAGCTCTTCATCAATCACTTTTTGAACTCCTTCAGGAACCTTTTTCCCCTTGAGTCTTTCTTGAAATCTTTCGGTATCGCTTGTCTTATCATCTTTTTCGATTCCAAGCTCTCGCTTAATCGTTTTCAACTGTTCCCGAAGAAAGAACTCTCTTTGAGTCTTTGAAATGGTCGCTTCAATTTTCTGGTTGATGCTGCTTTGGAGCTTGCTAAGATCCAGTTCCTTTTTCAAAAGGACAAGCGTCTTATCGATCCTGTCTTGAACATCGAATGTTTGTAAGATATCTTGCAGTTCATCTCGTCCTGCAGTTGTAAGTGCCACAGCAAAATCAGCAAGCTTTCCTGATTCGGTAAAATCTGAGTGCCCAAGGAAAATTTGAAGCTCTTCTTTGAAGAGAGGGTTCAACTTGAGGAGTTCCTTAATCGTTGTGATGATACTAATTGAGTAGGCTTTAATAATTTTTGACTGTTCTTGAGTGATCTGATCATCATGATAAGTAATTTTTGCTCGAAGATACTCAGACTTAGGAATTGGTTTATTAATCTTGATCCTTTTTTCCATGTTGAGGACAACCTGTGCACCTCCTTGCTCTAAAGGAACAATTCGTAAAATCGTTGCCATCACCCCTATATCGCAGAGGTCTTCAAAGTTCATTTCATAAATGTTGGTATCTTCTTTTTTGGTCAAAAATAGAGCCAGTGTTTTATGGGGCGATTTGGCTATAATTTTTAAAACTTCATAAAAAGGTCCAGGCTCAATGACAAGAGGGGCTGCCATTCCTGGAAAGAAGGGGCGCCTCATTAAGGGGAGGATAAAAAGCTCGTTTGGATATGGTGTTTCCACAATCGGCTTTTTCTTACTTCCAATCAGCTTCTCTAAATCACTATCAATAAGCGAATCTGAAAGATCAAACTCCTCGTCCTCAGGATATTCGTCCTGAGATCCATCATTTTCATCGTGAACCAATGGTTAACCTCTTTAAACTAAATACATCCTTGATTAGTCTATCATTCACCCTTACTTTTTGTATACTGGCCCCTGCAAAATAAAAACAACGTTAGATATAATGCTCATCATATTAATTTTTTAACCTCAAGGCATTATGAAGTTTTTAATCATTGACACCAGTGGTCCTGATAGCTTTGTTTGTCTATGGGATCATGAGACAAGCGCTACATGCAAAACTAAACTCCTCCCTCCCTTGAAACAATCTCAAACCCTCCTTCCAGCGATTCAGGAACTGTTAGAAGGACAAACCATTGATTTTATCACGATTGGGACCGGCCCTGGATCTTTTACAGGAACGCGCGTTGGAGTTATGACTGCTAAAACCTTAGCTTTTGCATTAAAAATTCCTCTAATCCCCTTTTGTAGTTTAAAAATTCATACCCCAAATGAAGAGGGTTCTTTTGTTCTTTTCAGCGATGCTAAGTCGAGTGGAACCTTTGCATTAGAAGGCGTTCGTACCTCTGAAACAACCTCTTTTCAAAAGCCTTATATAAAGGAAGGAAAAGAACCTTTATCCAAAGGACTAAACCTCCCATTTTTAGGAAAATATCTTCTCGGAAAATTCCTTGAATCTGATGGGGATTTTTCTCCTGAAGTTCAGGTTTGTTACCTTAAAACTCCGTAAAATATTGAATAATAAGGAGAATATGGTATATAATCCCTAGAACTGTGCAATGCAATAGTATTGTACATATTAAGTTGTAATTGGAATTTTAACACCACTAGGATGTGATCGATTTATGCCGAATGTAAAGGTTCGTACTGGCGAATCAATTGATAAAGCTCTTCGCGCTCTTAAAAAGAAGCTCGATAAAGAAGGAATCATGAAAGCTGCAAAAGCACACCGCTTTTATGATAAACCGTCTGTAAGAAAAAAAGCTAAATCAAAGGCAGCTCTCAAGTATAAAATCAAAAAAGGACGTTAATAACTACTTTTAGCACTTGTATTATATGAATGCTAATCTGTATACTTAGGCCCAGATGACAGACTACTATCAAGTTTTAAGCGTTCCCCGGGACGCAAGCCCAGATGAGATCAAAAAAGCTTACCGAAAGCTTGCGGTTAAGTATCATCCCGATAAAAACGCAGACAATCCCGATGCTGAAAAGAAGTTCAAAGAGGTTTCAGAAGCCTATGAAGTTCTTAGCGATGACCAAAAACGCCAAATGTATGACCAATACGGGGCCGATGCTTTAAGAGGTGCTGGTATGGGTGATGGAGGCGCTGGTTTTTCTTCTATGGAAGAATCGCTTCGCACTTTTATGGGTGCTTTTGGCGGTGGTGGTGGTCCTGGCGGATCGGGTGGTGATACGATTTTCGATTCTTTCTTTGGCGGTGGTTTTGATGGTGAACCTCAAGAGTCTGCACGCCAAGGTGTCAGTAAAAAAGCGCAACTTTCAGTGAGTTTTGCAGATGCCGCAAAAGGAATCGAAAAAGAAATCGCAGTGACAAACTATGCTGAATGTGGGAAGTGCAAAGGAAATGGAGCTCGCTCTCCTTCAGATATTAAAGCTTGTACCACATGCCATGGTACAGGACACCTACATCAATCACGCGGATTTTTTAGTATGTCTAGCACTTGCCCCCATTGTCATGGGTCAGGTAAGACGATAACCGTACCCTGCGGCGAATGCCATGGCTTTGGAAAAGTTAAGAAAAAACAACGTGTCAAAGTTCCTATTCCAGCTGGAATTGATGATGGAATGCGCTTAAGGATGAGCGGCTACGGCGATACTGGCGATAATGGAGGTCCTCCTGGAGATCTTTATGTTTACATCAAGGTTAAACCACATGAAATGTTTATCCGCGAAGGAGATGATTTAATCATTGACCTCCCAATTAGTATCACAGAAGCCGCTCTTGGTTGTAAGAAAGATCTTCCTCGCCTTCTATCAAAAAAACCTGTTCGCCTTACAATCCCTTCTGGAACTCAAACAGGAAAAGTCCTTCGTATCAAAGGGGAAGGCTTAAAAAATGTCCACGGCAATGGAAAAGGAGATCTCCTTATTCACGTTAATGTGGAGACCCCCGTTAAACTTTCTAGTAAGCAAAAGTCTCTGCTCGAAGACTTTCAAGCGACAGAAAACGAGGAAAACTCCCCACAAAAGAAGTCCTTCCTCGATAAGCTAAAGGTTTTTTTTAAACCCATTAAAACGACTTTTACCCCATAAGGTTAATACACCCTTATAACCATCTTTGGAGTAGACTCGATTGCACTTGAAAAAGAGTGGCTTCATCAATGGCCATATAAGGAGCTTCATTGCCCAGGCACTTCCCTTAAATAATACCATTTGGAACTATTGCGAACGGAAAGACTTTTTAAAAGAAATCAAGGTAAATGTCTTTTTTGATTTTATAAAACTGAGTTCATGATGCAACAAATTGAAATGGTCAGTTTAGAAAATCTCGCTTCTTATAATCACGCTTACCGTCGCTTTGTTAAGATTTAGTCTTCCCTATCTGCTGAAAAAACTAGAGGCAAACAATCCAAACAAAGAGTCGGATAAATTGTCCTAGATAAGACTCCACCTGACAGTGATCACTTACCTGACAACACCTTCTGTCAGATTGATTTCATCCAACATCTTACCTTGTGCTAACTGTGAGGAGGCTCCCTATTGTACTCTTCCACCCATTTTTCCGCATCCTCTTGAAGTTCTTCTATCCTTATATAGACTTATCTTCCTAAATACGGTAGAATGGGCGAATCGTTTGATGGAACTTCTCACATATCCCATTTGTTTAAGAAGATTTTAGTCTTGTATGATCAATATCTTCTGTTGAAAGATAGAGCTCATATTCATGATCTTCTTTTCGACCATAATACTTCTCCGTTCCTTGGTTAGTTAGTGTTCGTAGGATCCTCGCATTTTGTTCTTCGAACTATGGAACAACTTTATCATTGAGAACCTCTGCCGCTACAAGAGCATTTTTCCTATCATAAAGCTTAACAAAAACAACTTTTGAGTAAGGGACTGTTGAAAGCTAGAAGATCATCATCTAAATTATCTTTTCACCGAAAAATCTTTCAGCTTTCAACTTGCAATGGCTTTGTTTCGTTTTTTTTAATACTTGTCTGATTGTCTCATAAGAAATGACTTCTACTAAATCGAGATATACGCATCTGTCAAGCTAATATAGCCTCAATGTCCATCGGATCGTCCCTCTGGAGGAAGAACTACAAGCAAGAGCAATTAAATGCGCTTTTCCTTTCAGCTTTCAACAGCCCTCTTATCAAAACCTTTTTCTGAAAATTTTTGCCGAGTATGTTGAACAGTAGCTACGCAATATTTTGAGATAGATGCGATTTCTTCATCTTTTCTTCCTCATTTCCCCTTTTCTGTAATAGTTTCAAGATGAATGATTTGCTTCTAAGAAAGCTTAAGCACTGTCTCTTTATACACATC
>JAUHQH010000072.1 GCA_030408485.1 Candidatus Neptunichlamydia sp.
GTTAATAACAATACTTATTTAAGTCAATCTATTATAACACCAAATTTTAATAACAGGGAAAGACGTTTATCCCGTCAAGAAACTCTCCAAAAAGGAGGTTCTTATTCGCTTATAACTCCCGATTCAACTCGTCAAGAACCATCACCTTTAGCGATTGCAAGCTGTATTCATAAAACTTCTCAAAACCGGTTTGCGAGCTGTACATATGGTGGTAGTTTAACTACAAAAGTCGCAAAAGCAATGGTTCTAGGGATAGTTGCAGGTCTAATCTCCTTCTTCACATTTTCTAACCCTGTCGTCTGGGCAGTTGGAGTCGCTGCTGGAGTTTTTGCTGTCTCTTTAATTGCAATGCAAGTGATCCATATCATCGCAGATAAAAGCACTGCAACCAAGATTCACAGGGTATTCAACCCTAAGGCTCCTACTGTAAGTTTTAAACAAATGGCGGAATTTAAGTTAAGTGCTTGGAGACGCTTGGGAAAGAAAAACTTTGATTGCGTCTATGGAACTGGAAATAATAAACGTATTTTCTTAGGGGCGCTCCCAAATCAAAAAGATCATTCAATAAAGCGCATGGAGAAGGCAAATATCAAAGCTGTTCTTTCTGTTAACGAACCTTGGGAACGTTTTGAATTTGGCGATTCTAACCCTTATTATAAAGAAGAAGGTTCCTGGAATAAACCCAGAGAGATCGATTATGATTCGATAGATGCCTTGGACCACTATTACCTTGACTTTAATCAACTCGATCGTGCTGCAGATTTTATCAATGAAAAACTGAAAGAAAGGAAAAACGTTTACGTTCATTGCAAGTCAGGTATGGGACGCTCAGCGATGGCCGTTGCGGCCTATTTAATTAAATATAAAAAAATAAACCCTATTAAAGCAGCTAATCAAATAAAAGAAAACCGTCCTATCTCAACGATTCAAAATAAACTTCTTCCTCATAAGAAAAAAGGAGAAGGGTTAAACGCCTATCAAGAGTTTTGTCAAGAAAGAGAAGCAAACAAGTTACAAAAAGCCCTAAATATGCTTTTTGAACGCCCGCAAGACTATCTAGATAACCGGTAGTGTACCATTTGTTCTGTAAATTCAATTTCTGTTGGCAAAACAGGACTTAAAAAAAGGGTCTGAGATCATTAATTTCTCCTTTTGTTTTTGATTTGAGAAATCTGATCTCAGACCAAATTTTTCACCTCTAATCGCTAAAGCGCTAGAGAAACTTAACTTTAAAAGATATGGAAGGTTTGATTCCAACCCTCCAACCCAAAGACTTATAACTAAAATGGTTCAAAATTGGGTCACTTTATGCGGATTTTTCCGCCCTCCTTTCCCTTTTTAGAATCTCTCGCCTAATTCAACCCAATTTTAAACCATTTTAGCTATACTAATCACTTAAGAAGTGATGCTGAAAAAATCTATCAGAAACAGTGGAGGATAGAAGAATATCAAAGGTCAATAAACAGGATACAAGCTTTAAGAAAATCTCCAACAAAAGTTGTTTTTAAGTGAAAGTACACAGAAGACCCACATATTTACTTCGATTGTCGCTTACCTGCAAATTGGAAATATTGAGAGTGAAGACAAAATGAAATAAATCATTTTCCTTTGAAATATCATAAACTAATAGTCAGGGCAAACCAAGTAATGGCATTGCTAAGATCTTTAAGAAACTTATCAGCCAAGCCACTTCTTTTCCGTAAGGTGAGTTACGTAAAATTCGTCCTCGAAAAGACTTCATTATACCTTTCCTTCACCTAAAGGCGAGGGGTTATATGACCCGAAAAATCATCTGAGCTCTTTCTTTTAAGAAATTTGAGCTAAACCCTTGAAATTATCTCTTTATTAGGTTAGAGTTCTTCTTTAACACGGAGTAAAAATATGACTAGAGTTAGTAAGAAAGATCGACTAAAGCGATCCCCTCGCAAGCCCCGATATGGATCGGTAAAAACAGGTCCTCTAAAGGATAATTTACCTAAAGGTTTTAAAGAACACACAAATGTTTTTACTGGAGAAAACACTCACTCAGTGTTCATTCCAAAGGTTAAGTAGGAGCCCTATCAATGTCTAGACACCCAAGTTATGGTAAAGCGAATAAAGGGAACAAAAAACGAAACGTCCTAAAACGTTTTGAGCGAATTGATGTCCTAAGAAAAATTGGTCGCTGGAAAGACGGTGAAAATAAAAGGGTCACAGGACTTCCTAAGACACCCAACATGCAGTGAACGTTCATACGATTAATAGCCAAAGCGCTTTGAACATTGGTCTTAAAGGTGTTGAGCGCTTAGTTAAATCGTTTCTCAAGTGGAAAAAAGTAAGGTGTCATGAAGTGATGATTCACTTTATTGACAAAGAAGAAATCACCCAACTCCATAAAGAATACTTTCAAGATCCGACACCCACAGATTGTATCTCGTTTTCCATCGATTCTCCTAATGAAACCTCTCATGGTTACTCGGTGTTAGGAGAGGTTTTTGTTTGCCCAGAAGTTGCGATTGAGTATGTTCATGAAAATAGAGGAAATCCTTACTGCGAAACCACCCTTTATATCATCCATGGACTCCTCCATCTTTTAGGATATGATGATCAAGATGATAAAAGTCGCTCAATTATGCGTGCCCAAGAAAAATCTGCTATGTTATATCTAGAAAGAAACAAGGAAATTCTAGATGCAGTTTAGAATGTTCACGATTCTCATTTTCATTATCTCTGGTTTTCTTTTTGCAGGCTCAGAAAGTGATTTCTTTCACGCTTGTTTAAATGGTGAAATGGAAAAAGTTATTGAACTCTATAACAAAGAAGGACTTAGAATGACTTTTTCCCGCGATAAAGATAAAAACACTCCACTACATTTGGCATGCTGTTCGAAAAAAGGGGGAAATAAAAAAGAATTAGTCGACTTTCTAATTTCTAATGGTGTGGATGTTAATGCAACAAATGAGGTTGGAGAGACCCCTTTAGTGATTGCTGTTTCTAACGGGAATTATGAAGCAACAGAGCTTCTTTTGAAGGCAAAAGGGATCAAAGTGAATCAAACGACTAAAGGTTTTACTCCCCTTCATCTAGCGGTTATCAATGAATTTATTACCTTAGCCAAGCTCCTGTTAAACCATCCAGAAACCAACCCTAACTTTGGAACTGCTGACGGAGCAACACCTCTTCACTTTGCTGCAATGATGGGATTAAAGAAAGAAGCTAAACTTCTGATCGATGATCCTCGAACTGATATCAATACTCCTCAGCATGATCATGTTTATTCTGGAGCTACTCCCCTTCATTTTGCAGCAATGCAAGCTCAAACAGAAATTGTCGACTACCTTCTGAAGACCAATCGAGCTAGAATTCATGCGGTTTTAGATCGTGGGGATTATGAAGGCTTTACCCCACTGCACTTTGCCGTTTTGAACCCCGATGCTCCCAATGTCTACTCAACAGTCAAGCTCCTCTTAAGAGCTGGAGCTAACCCCAAAACAAAATGCAGCGTGGGGAAAAAACCTGCCGAGCTCACCTCTGTAAAAATCGTCCAATCTCTCTTAAATAATCCCAAACAAGCTAGGGATTAGAGGAAAATGATTTTTAAGCACTTTATCCTTCCTCTTATTTTCCTCCTTGGAGCAAGCTCAATCACTGCTCTGACGAAAGCCTTGCAGATTTTAGGTCGTATTCAAAGTAAAAAAGAGTTCAAGAAAAAACCCCACTTTTTCTTTGTTTATACTTTTGTCAAAAAGCTTTTTTCTAAAGACCCTTGGGATAACCTCTTCTCCCTTTTTAGCTTTACAAAACTCCAACTCCGCCTCCTCTACTCAACCACTTTCTTCCTTTATCTTCTCTTTTTTTTCCTCTCCCCAAACTTTGCTAAAAGTGGTGACCCTCTTTATCTCACCTTTTCTCGAGTTATCCTTTGTATTGCATTTTTTGCAGCGATCTGCCTTTTCTCTGACTTCTTTTTCCGCTTCATTGTGAATTTCAATCCCCCTCTTCTCCTTCGTGTTGTCACACCTGCAACAACCTTTTTCCTCTTTCTCTTTTCACCGATTACTTTCCT
>JAUHQH010000073.1 GCA_030408485.1 Candidatus Neptunichlamydia sp.
ATTATTGATGAGATGTGCCACTTCATTAGATCAAAAAACAAAAAATGGGATCATCAAAGGGGTGGACTGTTGCATAAGGAAGAGCTATTGGCTGGGTTGTCGGCGGTCGCAGTGTTGCAACGTTTAAACAACTCTATCACAAAGTCAAGGATCTGAAGGGCTCCATATTTTATATTGACAATTGGAAGGCTTTTGCCAAAGTAAAAGTACTACCAAAGAAGAAACGTATTATTGGGAAAGTAGGGACAATTGCTATTGATAAGGATAATAGCAATACGCGGCCGCCATTTAGGTTGGATGATAAGGGGCATTAAAGTGGTTTCTAAAAGTGAGAAGACAGTCTATAACTCGATCAAAATATAGTGCGACTTAAACAAACTGCTCAAACCTTTGCCGAGTATCAGAATACATTTCTATCTATCTTTAAATGACCACTCTCAAAACTTTCTTGCGACCTATCTAAAAAAATAGAAAGCAAGGAAAAGAAGAACAAGAATGAACCATGAACTTATTGCCGTTAGCAATATTCATCTTTTCCCTCTTGGCTGGAATATGGGTATGGGTAAGGGTACAAGTGATGTGAAAAGGATGAGATTATCTAATAAAAAGCTTGACATGTCATGAAGATCCTCCTGAAGAGGATGAAGAGACGCTCTGGTCTATAGAGGCTTTGAACTTTGCGTATTTACCTATGAGAGACCGCGTTGTTTGAGTATCAGTGAATTCGACATCATAGGTTAGTCCCATAGAGGTTGTGTAATTCTTTTTTACCACTCCTTTCCCAAAATCTTTATGAAAAACGATGGTTCCTACACGGAATTCTTCTTCTTCTAACCAATCGTTTTCCTGTTCTTCTATTGGCTTATTGATAGAATTTAAAAAATGAGCAGGAACTTCTTTTAAAAATCTCGAGGGGCACATTACTTTTGAAGTTCCCCACATAAAACGGTAAGTAGAAGCTGTTAAATAAAGCAATTGTTTCGCTCGTGTCATTCCGACATAGCAAAGGCGGCGTTCTTCTTCCAGGGCTTCAATAGAGTCTTTGGAATTAATATGAGGGAAAAGATCTTCTTCCATGCCGACAATAAAGGTTAGGGCAAACTCCATCCCCTTTCCATTATGAAGGGTCATCAAGCGGACTGAATCTTGTGAGGGACTATCATCTAGGCTAGGTTTTAGACAGAGTTCTTCCAAAAATTGAGTGAGAGTGGGATTTTCTCTTTCTTCACTCCACTCTGCAGCCTTATTGATTAAAGCTTCGAGGTTTCCTTTCCGGTCCTTATAACTCTCTGGATCTTCTTTTAACACACGCTCATATCCAGAGAGTTCAATTGCTTCTTGAACGATTTCTTCAAGAGGTTTCCCAGTATGAACCATCCCTTTTAATAGATCGATCACTCTTAAATAATCATTTAACCCTTCCTCGAGTCGCTTAGTTAGCTTGACAGCAGAAAATTCTCCATTTAAGAGTTTTCGGGCAAGAGAAAGGATGGGGAGCTCATATTCACTTGCCGCATCTCGTAACTTAACAAGAGTTGCATTGCCAATTCCCCGTTTAGGTAAATTAATGGTTCGAGCAAAGGCGAGAAAATCAGAGTCAGAAATCGTCATTCTAAGAAGGGATAAAATATCTTTAATTTCATATCGCTGATAAAAAGAAAGTCCTCCATAAATGACATAAGGGATCTGGTATTTCAAAAGGGCATCTTCAAAAGTGCGTGATTGAGAATTCGTCCGGTAAAAAATCACACATTCCTTTAAAGGAATGTGTTTTTCTTTTGATTTTCTAATGAGTTCTTCAACGACGAAAAGAGCTTCTTCTTTTTCATTTTCGGCAATGTAAACCCCAATTTTTTCTCCTGCTCCAAGGTTGCTCCAAAGGCGCTTTTCATACCGCTCTTTATTATGTTGAATCAAACCATTGGCAGCATTCAAAATATTTGCAGTACTGCGGTAATTTTGCTCTAAGGTAATCACTTGAGCATTTTCATAGTCTTTCTCAAAATCTAAGATATTATGGATGTTGGCGCCGCGCCATGAATAGATCGATTGATCAGGATCCCCAACAACAAAAATATTATTTCTTGTCCCAACAAGAAGTTTTGTCATAAAATGCTGAGCAGCATTGGTATCTTGGTATTCGTCAATGAGGAGAAAAGTCCACCGTTTTTGATAGTACTCTAGAGTTTCCTTTGATTTATGAAAAAGTTTCACCGTTAAATAGAGTAGATCGTCGAAATCAAGAGCATTATATTCCTTGAGTTTTTCTTGATAGGCAATGAAAACATCTTTTAAAATTTTATCGGTTCTAGAGCGAAAATCATGATCATTAGGAGTTAAGAGGTCATTTTTTACATTTGAAATGGCTATGCGAACCGATTTCAAAAGTCCCTTTTCATCTTTATAATTCATAGAGGTCAGGCAATTTTTCAAAAGGTTTAAACTGTCCTTGTCATCATAAATGGTGAAATTATTCCGGTAGCCTAGAATATGGATCGATTCGCGGAGGATGCGCGCTCCTAAAGAATGAAAAGTAGAGGTTAACATATACTGATCAGACATCATTTTGATCCGTACGCGCATTTCATCCGCAGCTTTATTAGTGAAGGTTAATGCAAGAATTTTAAAAGAGGGAATACCAACACTAAGCAAATGAGCAATGCGGCAGGTTACGACACGGGTTTTCCCTGATCCTGCACCTGCTAAAACAAGCATGGGGCCTTCCATGTGCTCGACGGCTATTTTCTGTTCTGGATTGAGATCTTTCATTCTATCTTAAAGGATACCATGACGCTCAAAACCAATCAACCTCGTCTTAGAATAGCCTCGTCATGAGATACTCATTTAAATCTCTTCGGGTGTTCTTTCCCGCAGCTTGCTGCGGGAAAGAACAAGTATGATATTATTGGCGGCATAAGCGGCTATATCCACAAAAGCCACAATATATCAGTACTTATGTCCGATATAATTGGAAGATCATCGTCTAAATTCTCTTTTCATCGAGAATCTTAATTTATCCGAAAGATCAAATCCCATTCTACACATTATTCTCGATAGATGGTATTATTTAATTGTTTCAAAATTTGCTTTGCCTTCTTGCATTAAATAGTCTTTGTTGGTTATTGAAAGACGAAAGACAAGGATAACTATGAGACAAACAGTGGCTCTATTCGGTGAAGCTGAAAAAGGAGAAATCGGTTCTCCTATTTTTATGAAATCACTGACCCATTTAAATGAGATCCTGGGAAACCCACCTGATGAAAGTCGTGGTCTTTTCTTTGCAATACAGTTTCTCATGTATGAACAAGAGGTCATCTATATCCGGGTCAAAGAAGAGGGCTTTAGCACAAAAGATTATCTCAAAGGGATGAAGCATCTCGTGAACAAAAAACAAATCTCTCACCTCACAGCAGTTTGTCTACCTGGCGTTGGTGATTCACGGATCATTGACTTTGTTCATCCTGTAACTGAGACTCATGGTGCTCTCATCATTACAACAGAGCAAGATCTCTACGATTACCTCACTTCTCTCCAACTTCCTAACATTTGATCTTTTCTTTAAATCCTATTAACCTCCTTAACATATTCAGAGTTTATCGATGAAAAATTGATTTTCTCCTATTTTACCCTAAATTTCCTCGTAAAGCCTCTTCCTTAAGCTGGAGGGTATAAGGCGATTTCTTCATACTGGATTTTGTTGGCTTTCAATATATTTCCTCACACTTATCTATAGTGACTCCACCACAATTTCCTACGATTATAGGCTCTGGGAAAAGTGGAGCGAATGGTCTCCATGGTCGTTAGAGCTCCTAAGATGACAAAACTTGAGAAAGTGTCTCAGAAGAGGGACGAGAAAGTAAAGAATGCGCTAGCTTAAAAAACTGGAGCTCGTACAAGACTTTTTTGTCTTAAGCAATAACAGCGGATAACGGAAAAGAGTTTAAGCCATTGCCTTGAGACAAGTTTTTATTTTGCTAAATAAACCTTATCGCTTTTGGGAAAGGAGTCTTAAATGAGCATACAAATGCTGTCTCTTATACACATC
>JAUHQH010000074.1 GCA_030408485.1 Candidatus Neptunichlamydia sp.
CGATCGGCACTTTAGAAGGTTATTAAAGGGCTTATGAAGAGTTTTATAAAAATAGGATATTTCTATTTAGAGATAATTAGGATATTTTAACTTTGTGTTGACAGATAAAATAATTTGTATCGCTATTTTCTTCCTGGATAACTTCAGATCCTCCCCTTTGAGGCGACTGTGTGGACCTAATAAATATTTGGTTTTAGTAGACTTCTTTCTTTTTTTGGAGGGATTTTATGAAAAAGTCATTTACTCACCTTATCTGATTATCTCTCAAGAGATACAATGAAGCACTAAGGGCATTTGATTTGCATTTGTAACGTTGTTTACCTCAAACCTTTCCAATTTTTAGTAGTATGGCTCCTCTTACGCCTCCTGCGGTGAGTCATGTTGCTTCCTCATTTCCATTCATGAAGAGCTCATTTTACATGATCATAATAAAATTTCTATCTATAGATGTACATCCTCAATCATTTTATCTTTGAGTGGCGAGAGAGCTCGTACCGACACTATTCTAAGATCAAGCTAAGAGAGGATGAGTGTTTGCTCTTAACCGGTCTCCAAAGAAATAATTTAGCTTTTTTAGAGCATGCATGTTGGGAGCGCGCGTTTCATAGACATATTGAGCTATCTTTTCGGTATAGGCAATCATAAAAAGATGACAGTCCTTAGAAAAATCGAGTTCACAAAAAGGTGAAAAAAAGACTCCAGCTCCTCGTTTTTTGGGGACAAGAGGGCTTTCTGCGGAGGATGTCGGATCGAGTTGAAGGGTCAGGCCGCAAACAACCTTTCGAATTGCACTTACTTCAATCAAGTTTAAAGGGTTTTTGGAAAGAGGTCCTTCGATGACTTGATCGTAGGCAAGGCGAAGAGTTTTTTTTTTACAAAGGCTTAAGGCGATTTCTGCGAGTCCCTTGTGAACAGTCACTTTTTTAATGGACTTATCACGACGCCACACATCATGACCGACATGAATCCAATCTTCAGAAGTCACTAAAGAATCAATTGCTTTTTCCAAAGCATCCATTCTCTTTGAAGAGAGAAGATCTTCAAACTCAATAAAATGATTTTTATGAAAAAAATCATGATGTTCTTTTGTTAGGCCAAAGCCCATAATTTACCTTAACTTGACGCTAACTTCTGGATTAAATCTCTATGACAAGAACAATCTTTTTACAACCTTTCGAGGACAAACTGTTCGAAGATAGCCCTCTGGCTATCGTCTTCGTAGATTTTTCTGAAAATTCCATCAAAAATCTAGTCCTTGTCATAGAGATTTAATCCAAAAGTTCGCTTTTTTTATTTAAAAGTGGTAGAGTTAGCCTCATTAACACTGATACTTAAGTTTAATGATTATTGACCTAAACTTCAAATGAATACGTACGACCATCTGCAAAAGGGCATTCCTCTGCTAGAGGCCCAAATCAATTATACCTTTAAAGATAAAAATTTGATTGCTCTAGCTTTTATCCACTGCTCCTTTACCAATGAAAACCGAAATGTTATTGATCGTCATAATGAACGGTTAGAATTCCTAGGAGATGCTATCCTAGGCCTTGTTGTAAGCGATTTCTTATACTCCCACCTTCCCGATTATCCCGAAGGTGAACTTTCTTATCTCCGTTCCTGCTTAGTCGAAGCCTCTGCCTGTACACTCTATCTTCAAAAGATTGATCTCGAACGGTTTTTGATGGTAGGAAAAGGGGAAGCTATGAATGAAGGAAAGGGAAGAGGAACGATTTTAGCGGATCTTTTTGAAGCGATTATGGGAGCCATTTATCTCGATGGAGGGATGGAAGCTGCTCGTCGTTTTTTCTTTGACCACTTTGAAGACGTCGTTCTTTCGATTATTGAAAAGCCTCACCGAAATTGGAAAGCTGAACTTCAAGATTACTGCCAAAAAAAATATCAAAAACCTCCTGAGTATAGCGTTTTTAAAGAAGAAGGTCCGGATCACTTGAAGATCTTTTATGTTCAAGTCCATTTAGATCAAAAAGAGCTTGGAAATGGAAAAGGGTCCTCGAAGAAAGAAGCCGAACAAGTAGCTGCTGAGGATGCCATGATGACTTTAGAAAGGGGGAGAGGTGGTTAAGCAAAAAATTGCTTGGGTTTGCAATGAATGTGGAAATAAGCAGTTCAAGTGGACGGGGAGCTGTAATATTTGTAAAAGTTGGAATACTTTAGTTAAAGAGCTGGAAGCACCAAAAAATGAAGGGCGGTTTGAAGCAAAAACTCCGCGCACAACCAAACCTGTCCTCATTAAAGAAGTCGACACTGCCAACTTTAAACGTATTCAAACAGGCTATCGTGAACTCGATCGACTGATAGGTGGAGGAATCGTTGAGGGATCGCTCAATCTTTTAGGAGGAGAGCCTGGGATTGGAAAGTCAACGATGCTTCTGCAACTCTCTAAATGCTTTGCTGATCAAGGACTTACCGTTCTTTATGTCTGTGGAGAAGAATCTGCAGAACAAACGTCTCTTCGCGCCAAAAGGCTAGGGATCGAAAGTGATAAAATTTATCTCTTTAGTGAAACCCTTTTTTCTCAGATTCGTGCCCAAATTGATCAAATCCATCCCGATGTGCTCATTATTGATTCAGTCCAAATCGTTTATAAAAGTGAGCTGCCTTCCGCTCCTGGATCTGTGACACAGGTTCGAGAAATCGCTATGGAGTGTATGCATATTTCTAAAGGAAATGGCATCACCACTTTCATGATTGGGCATGTGACAAAAAGTGGAGATATTGCTGGCCCTCGTGTTTTGGAACATATTGTCGATACCGTTTTAGAATTTGAGGGGGATCGACAGCATGGATACCGTCTGATGCGTTCGGTAAAAAATCGCTTTGGTCCCACCGACGATGTGGCTCTTTTCCAAATGAATGAAACTGGTTTGAATGAAATCCTAAATCCCTCCCTCACGTTTTTAGAAGAACGGATGACAGGTTCTCCTGGTTCAGTCATCATTCCCACGATAGAAGGGACACGTCCTCTTCTAATCGAAGTGCAAGCTTTAGTTGCGCCTAGTTCGTTTGCAAGTCCCAGTCGACGTTCTACAGGTCTTGACTCCAAAAGGCTGAGCCTCCTTCTTGCAGTTTTAGAAAAGAGGATGGGGTATCAACTCCACGCTCTCGATGTTTTTGTTTCCATTGCTGGGGGGATGAAAATTACCGAACCTGCAGTCGATCTTGGAACGATCATTGCCATTGCCTCATGTTATTGCAATAAACCGATTCCGTCTGACACGGTTGTTATGGGGGAAGTTGGTTTGGGCGGAGAAGTTCGGTCAATCCCTCGCATTGAAAGTCGGATTAAAGAAGCGATTAACCTGGGCTTTAAACGGATCATCCTTTCCTCAAGAAACTTGAAGGGACTCAATAAAAAGCTCACTGAAAAAATTGCTCTTCAAGGGGTTTTCCACGTCGAAGAAGCTGTAAAAACCCTTCTTGGATCCTAGGGCATATCACTCGTGAGATCACATGACACAATTCAATTGCTTGGAATTCTTTGACAAAAGATAATAATGGTATTTTAGAGGAATAGGACCAGGATTTTATGGTAAAATTTTATCGATAGAGTTTTGGCACATTTTATGGCAAGTTTTTCATATAGAAAATGGGGGCGATTGGACGCATTCAGAACTTTTGACTGGCAAAAATTTATGAAATTTAGCTCTCAGCTTTTAGAGCATTTGAAGCAAGGGGATGGCGTTACAGATCCTACATCGAGCTGAAATCGTACAAAACGACGATTATCTACAAATGAGGAGAAGCGAGGCCCAAGCTCTTATTCCTCACCAGCTTTGCAAAAAAG
>JAUHQH010000075.1 GCA_030408485.1 Candidatus Neptunichlamydia sp.
GCTCAGTAGTCATAAGAAAACCCTTGCAGCGGTATTGTATTCTCTTGGCAAAGCCTCGTTCGTTGATCTGTCGATCGATTTCTAAAGAAAAGGCTAATCTTCTAGAGCCATCTATTACTGCAGATGTTAAAGAGGTAGAAAAGGGCTCCATATTTTATACTGACAATTGGAAGGCTTTTGCCAAAATACTACCAAAGAAGCAGCACATTGATTGGGAAAGCGGGAACAATTGCTATTGAGCAGGATAATAGCAATACGCGGTCACTATTTAGGTCGTATGATAAGAGGCATTAAAGTGGTTTCTAAAAATGAGAAGATGGTCTATAACTCGATCACAATGTGGCGTCCCTTAACAACTCCTCATACATTTATATCTATCTTTAAGTGACCACTCTCGTCGCGAAAGTGTCTCAGAAGAGAGTTGAGAAAGTAAAGAATGCGCTAGTTAAAAAACTGGAGCCCGTACAAGACTTTGTCTTAAGCAGTAACAGCGGATAACGGAAAAGGGTTTGCTTCTCATACAGGAAGTAAGTCGTTCCCTTGAGACAAGTTTTTATTTTGCTAAACCTTATCGCTTTTGGGAAAAGGGTTTTAATGAGCATACAAATGGGTTGATACGTCAGTATCTTCTTAAAAAAAACAAAACTTTAATGATGCAACAGATGAAGCCATAGAGGAAATTAAGTTTTTGCTTAACAATAGAGCTCGAAAAGTGCTAAACTTCTAGACACCGTTGGATGGAGGTTTTTAAAAAGGATACTATTGTCGCACTTCAGAATTGAATTGGCGTTTTATAAACACTTTGCTGATTGAGCACTAGGAGAGGTTTGATGTTTTTTGTGAACAATATTTATAGAGGCCGCCAGCCTTATCGTGTCCAAGAAATCCAAAAGGATAGGCAAGAAGATAAGAAAGGTGGGTCTCAGCAGCGGTTCCAAAATGAAGATGAAGCTGAGGCTCATGAGAAGTTTTTAAAGGCTTCCGAGAAATTGTATAAGAAGAGATCGGTTGCAACGGCAAGAGAAATTATGAATAAACAAATGGTTACTCTTAGTGACACGCTTTCGGTTGAAGAAGCCTGGGAGCAAATCAGAAATCATGACATCAAACATTATCCTATTATTGGAGTTGAAGGAAAATTTTTAGGACTCCTTTCTGAGGTGGAAATTTTGAGACATCTTCGGAAGGGAGCAAAGAAAAAACTCCATGAAATTACAAGCGCTGAGACGCTCTGCGCAGATCCTGAAACAGAGTTTGCTGAGATTTTGGATGTTTTTTCAGCAGAAAAAATTGAAGCTGTTCCAATCGTCGATAAAAAGGTCAAAGTCGTTGGCATCCTCACACAAAATGATTTGATTCAAACCATGATCAAGATCACCAACCTAAAGCTTTAAACCCATCTTGAATTAATACCATTTATATTAAGACGGAAATACGCACGTTTGGGAAATTATTGAGGATAGCCTTGGAGCTAAATATTATAGTTAATTCTAGTAGAAAACATCAAACGCCCTTTGTCCACATCACCTCTAAAGGGAAGGTTTTTCTAATTCTCATAATTCCATCTAATTCCTTCTGACGTTTTACCCATCTTTCCGTGATATAAATCTGATTAAGTTTTTTCTCTAATTTCTTTCTTGCTCCTGGGAATAATTTATCAGGATCCGGTTTTTTGATTCCCTCTTCTGACGCTATAAGCTCAGATGGCAGTTCAAGCTCTTGAGAGATTTTTAAAGCTTGTGAATTCTTAGCTAGCTCTAAAATGCAGGTTTTGATAGGTTGTTTTTGAAATATTTCAGGTAGAAATTCCCTCCACAACTTAACTTTCTTTAGGTTTTTTTTACACCAATGGCATTTTCATAGCGATATATCAACCGTGCTATCCCATAAGGATTCCCTCGGAGAGCTGATTGACGGTAGTAGTAAAAAACATAAGAAGAATATAACCCAGACTGATTTAGCATGCGTAAGCAATCTCCACATGCATTCCAATCATCTATGTTCATTTTTAGAGATCCCGCAAGATATAAATAAACAAGGTTAATATCTGTCTCTTATACACATCT
>JAUHQH010000076.1 GCA_030408485.1 Candidatus Neptunichlamydia sp.
AGATGTGTATAAGAGACAGAAACAAAGATCGCTAATTTATATCCTTGAAAGGATCAAAAAATTAAATAGAACTTTGGTGGTTTTAATCTTGATTGTGACCTTTCTTTTTTTCTTCCACTTCTCTAAAGAAAACGAAAATAAACCTTTAAATATCAGTGTTTTAAATAAAAAAAATGAACCCACACCACTTCGATTTGATCACCAACTTATAGGAGAGGGAGCTCTTTCGCTTTCTCGAGAAATTCAAAGTTTCCCTTTTCCCAATCTAAGTAGAGAGGTTTTATTTTTAGGTAAAAACACAAGACCAGATGCAACAGGTCATGAGCTAAAGCTACACATTGGCCTTAAAGGAACGGAACACTCTGCTAGGATAAATCCAAGGCAAACACTCTACCTTGCTTACGAAGAAAAACATTTAAACTTCTCAAAAGAGGTGACCCCTTTATGGATCAAGCCCCATTTCGATGAGAATGGAGAGATTTGGCTCCAAATGGGAATTCGATTCATTAACGATCAAGGAGAAAAACTTCTTGATGAAATGAGAGAATTTCAGATTAAACAAAAATGGAAAACAAAAGAAATAGAAGAAGTTGTTGATCCAGATCTCCAAATGGCTGCAAATGCATTAAAGGGAGGAAAGTGGTGGGGACCTGATAAGCTTTTTGGAAGATATGGCGGAGAAGAGTTCCAGAAATTCAAAGGACAAGAGCGTATTGAACTTTTCTCAGACCAAGGAAGGGAAATCCTTTTCATCAATCATGGAGATACGTTCATTTGGAAAGGAGATAAGTGGATTCCTTCCATAGAAACCAAAGGTTTCCCAATGGGAAAAGTGGTTGCAACATCTCCTTATAAAGTAGAATGGCAGCTCTGGGATAAAGGAGGGATGGAATCGGTACTCCTTACTTTTAACAAAGAGAAATCTTCTGAGATTTCTTTGCGTATTGAGGATGTGTTTACAAAGCTCAGAAAGAGAATATCTTCCCGTGTTTCTTGCCGGATTGATAATCGCAGAGCAATATTGAAAGAAGGCGATTGGCTAGTCCATACCGCTACAGGTTGGCATACGATTAAGAATTACTACGAAATTGAAGCGCTTTTAAATTTAGATGTCCAGGGGGATCTTTTTATTTTTGACGGGCTCGAAAAGAAAGAAGGGCAAGAGGTTTTGTGTGGAACACTTTTTAATCCTATGAGAACAAAGCAACACTTGGTTAGGCTTCCCATAGCTCAGACAAAAAATGGAGAACATTCTCCTTCCAAAACAAATACCTTTTCAACTAAAATTGGACCGCTAGCAACAGGAAAACCTGTAATGGGAACACCTCAACGAAATAACCCTAATCAAAAACTTGAACCGATAGAAGAATGCGACATTTTTAGTGAACATTAAAACAGGACCCCTATTTCTCTTTTGTATAGCTGCTTTACATGGGCAAACCATTGAAGAAAAGCGAGACACACTTCTTTTACAGAAAGAGGAGAAAGAGTTGCGCAGCTATTTGAATGGAGTCAATGCAGAGCTGAAAAAACTTCGCCTGTCCATGGAGGAAAAATATCAGCTAGTCAATGAATACCATAAAGAAGATGCGAATGAAGAAGATTACCATCTCCTGCTAGCAGAAGTGAATCAAATCCGCGCTAAGATTGCTGAGATTGAAAAAGAGTGGCATGATTTAGCTGTTAATGAATCTAAGAAAGATGATGAAGGTTATGCTTTATGGGATCAAGAGGAAATAAAATTGACTCAACTGATCATGGAATATGGGTCTCATGATTATCTTTACATCATTCCTCCAGAAATTCTCTCGATGAAGCTTCACATGCACTCTGAGATTCCAATTCCAAGAGAATCTTGGAGTGATCTTCTTGAAATCATCCTTTCGCATAATGGAATAGGAGTGAAACAATTAAACTCCTATACAAGACAACTATACATCTTAAAACAAGATTTAGTTGCAGTAGATCAGGTTCTCAATGACCCTATTGATTTAATCCGAGTTCCTCCAAAAACACGGATTGCTTATGTTTTTTCACCCCCTCCAGAAAGAATAAAAGGTGTTTCGCAATTTTTTGAGAGATTCCGCGATCCCAAGATGACATTTGTCTATCAAGTGGGATATAAAATCGCGATTATTTCTTCCAAAGAAGAAATTGAAAAACTGTTAACTCTTTATGAAGCGGTTTGGGAAAAAGAAAATGAAAAACTTACGCGCGTTTTTCCTTTAACCCGCCTCAAACCTTCTGACATGGAAAAGATTTTAAGCGCTTATTTTGGTGACTTGAACAAGAAGTCGCGGATTGGCTTGACAAAAGGAGAAGGAGATGACCTCATCATCCTTCCTCTTGCTAGCGAAGGATCTTTAGTTCTTATAGGACCTAAAGATATGGTTGAAAGAGCTGAAACATTAGTGAGAAAAACAGAGGAGCAAATCGAAGACCCAATGGCGATGACATTTTATTGGTATAATTGTCGTCATAGTGATCCCATCGATCTTGCTGAAGTCTTAGAGAAGGTTTATACCGCGCTCATTTACTCGGGGGTTGAAGGGCAAGAACCGACGCCTGAAATGCATCCGATTCCATCAACACGCCCTAATGAACCTCCCCCTGAACCCCAACTATCTCCTCCAACTTATAAGCCGACTCCTTACTCTACCGTTGCTCATCCTCCAACAGCTGTTACTGGAACAATCGAAGCCCAAAAAGAAAAATCTCATAGGACAAACTTCATTCCTTACCCAAAAACTGGGGCGATTATGATGGTTGTTAGACGAGATACATTAGACAAATTAAAGGGGCTTATTCGAAATCTTGATGTTCCTAAAAAGATGGTTCAGATTGAAGTGCTTCTCTTTGAAAAGAGAATTAAAAATCATAATAACTTTGGTTTAAACCTTCTTAGATTGGGATCTGCTGCAACCAATAGTCACGAAACAGGATTTCGATATGAAACGGGTCCCGGAGTTGCTCGAAAAGGGATTGTAGACTTTTTTATTTTTAGAAAAAAACCAAACAACTTTTGGCCAGCTTTTGACATTGCCTATAACTTCTTAATGGCTCAAGAAGATGTTCGAATTAACGCCGCACCAACTGTGACCACCTTAAATCAAACCCCTGCACAGATTGCTCTTGTTGAAGAAATTTCAATCGATAATGGTGCTGCTCCAGTTAATGCTAGTAATGGAACGATTACTTACCAACAAACCTTTTCGAGAGCGCAGTATGGAACAACAATTGTGATCACTCCTACGATTCATGATCCAGAACGCCCAGAGGATGATAAACATTTTGTCACATTAGAAACCAATGTGACGTTCGACACGATAAAGAAGAATGTTCAAAATGATCGTCCTCCTGTAAGCAAGCGGCACATTGAAAACCATGTCCGTGTTGTCGATGGTGAAACTGTGATTTTAGGAGGACTAAGAGAAAAAACGGCTGAAGATAGTAGCAGCAAACTTCCATTCTTTGGAGAACTTCCTGGTATTGGAAAGTTCTTTGGAGATTCAAGAATGATAGATGAAAAAACGGAGATGTTTTTCTTTATTACTCCACATATTATCTTTGATGATAAGGATGAGATGGATAAATTGAGACGAGAGCAGCTCACAAAGCGCCCTGGAGATCTTCCAGAGTTTCTAGAACGTGTAGAAGAAGCAAAAAAGAGTGATAAAAAACGTCTTTTTGATAATAGTTTGAAACTTCTTTTTGGAAAGGTTAATGGCTGATCAAGGTGATGACTATCTCTTTGCAAAACGCTTCGGACTTGAGTCCATTTATGATCTAAGCTCCTATCCTTTTATTGAAAAAAAAATTCATAAGCTTCCTTACCCTTTCGTAAAAGGAAAACTCGCTCTTCCTATTGATCAAAAAGGAGGAAAACTTGTTGTTGCTATTGCTCATCCGTACGACTTGGAGACTTTGGAGGAAATACGGTGCATTACAAAAGCAGATATACAAGAGGTTTTTTGCCCCAAACCTCAACTTGAAGAAGCTATTGAAAAATGCTACCACCAAGATGAAAAAGAAGCTTCCGCATTCATTGAAGGACTAAAAAAACAAGGGGACAAAGAAATTTCAAAAGAAAGGCAAGATGAATACGATCTCCTTGATAAACAAGATGACTCTCCAGTTGTTCGTCTTTTAAATATGATTCTCATAGAAGCGATTCAGCAAGGTGCTTCCGATGCCCATTTTGAACCCTTAGAGTGTGAAATGGCGATTCGTTATAGAATTGATGGTATTCTTCAATTTCGCCACTCCCCTCCTCCTGAAGTCTCAAAACAGCTTCTGACGCGTATAAAAGTTATGGCTAAAATGGATATTGCTGAGCATCGTTTGCCACAAGATGGAAGGATTAAACTTTCAATGGGAGGAAGGCAAATTGATTTTAGAGCAAGTACCGTTCCTATCGTTTACGGAGAAAGAATTGTTTTAAGGATTCTCGATAAAAGCAATGTTGTTATGGGACTTGATAAAATTGGAATGGGAGAAAAGACGTTTCAAACCTTCCAAAAATATATCCACCAAAATCAAGGGATCGTTTTAGTTACAGGTCCAACGGGATGCGGAAAAACAACTACTCTATATAGTGCTGTGAATGAAATTCATTCACAAGAAGTCAATGTCATGACGATTGAGGATCCTGTGGAATATAAACTCCCAGGGATTGCTCAAATAGGTGTGAACTCTAAGATTGATTTAACCTTTGCCAAGGGACTCCGTCATATTCTTCGGCAAGACCCTGATATGATTATGATCGGAGAAATTCGCGATAAAGAAACCGCTGAAATTGCGATTCAGTCCTCTTTAACAGGACACCTAGTTTTGTCGACACTGCATACCAATGACGCTCCTTCAGCGCTGACAAGACTAGTAGATATGGGGATTGAGCCCTACCTAATTTCTTCTTCTGTTTTAGCGGTCTTAGCTCAAAGACTTGTAAGAAAAATTTGTGATTCTTGTAAGGAAAGTTATAAACCTTCTTCTCAAGAGTTAAAAGATCTTGAAATTCATACAAACAAACTTTATCGAGGTAAAGGATGTAAAGAGTGCTTTGACTCAGGCTATCGAGGAAGAGTTGGGATTTATGAATTAATGCCCATTTCGGGGGAAATTAAGAAGCAACTGCTTTTAAGTGCTGATGCAAGTGCTCTGCAAAAAGCTGCTGCAGAGCAAGGAATGGCAACATTAAGAAGCGAAGGAGGCCTTTTAGCAAAAGAAGGAGTCATTACAACAGCAGAAGTCCTTCGGGTAACAAGACAGCTTGAACTCTACCAATAATTAGTAAGCAATATGGCTCTTTATCAATATACAGCACTTTCAAAAGATGGTCGTCGAAAAATAGGAATGATCAATGCTGATTCTATTGAAATTGCTAAAGAAAAGCTTAGAAAAGAAGAAATCCTTGTGACAAAGGTGTCTTCTTATACGAATAAAAGGGACGAGCTTACTATTTCCCCCACCCTTTTGATTGGATTTACAAGAGATTTACATGTTTTATTAAGAGCAGGACTTCCTCTTTATGATAGCTTGATTACTTTGGAAGAGAAATATCGGAAAACAAAGCTGCACCCAATTTTTCTAGACCTCTGTGATCAGGTCAAAGAAGGACGTCACTTTTCTGAAGCTCTGAGAGATTATCCAAAAATTTTTGATCCGATTTATTTATCGATGGTAAAAGCAGGGGAAGAGTCTGGGTCTATAGAGCAAAGTTTTGCTGAACTTGAGAAGCTGATTGGTCAACAACAAGCCCTTCGAAAAAAACTTTCCTCTACGATGATCTATCCAGCTTTTTTATCCGTTTTCTGTTTATCGGTCATTTGTGTTCTTTTATTTTTTCTGATTCCTTCAATGAGTGAGCTTTTCGAAGAAAGAACACTGCATCCGATGACACAAGGAGTTCTTTCCTTAAGTCATTTTTTAAATGATCATGCTTTTATAATCTTCACTTTGTTAGGTGGAATTTTTCTTTGTTTATTTCTCTTTGTTCGCCACCCCAAAGGAAAAGAAATTTTAAAGGAAGGGCTGCTACATATCCCCATTGTAAAGCGCCTTTTTGTCGAGACAATTATGACTCGTTTTTGTCGTGTATTCTCAATTCTTTTTAAGGGGGGTGTTTCAATGATGGATTGTTTAAAACTTTCGAAAAAAGTGATGAAGCATGCGAGCTTTGAAAAGGTTATTTCCGATACTGAAGTAAAAGTTCTTGAAGGAAAGCGCCTTTCAGAGCAGCTTCAAAAATCTCCCCTCATCCCGACCCTTGTGATTCGAATGCTTTCGATTGCTGAAGAGTCAGGAAGAGTTGCTGAGATGATGGGACACCTATCTAGCATTTATGAAGAAGATATTGAAAGAAGTTTATCTCGCCTAACCTCTCTTCTCCAACCTGTGATTCTCCTATTTTTAGGAGTTATCGTTGCAATTATTCTTCTGGCGGTTCTTCTTCCTTTAACCGATGTAAGTTCAATCCTAAACTAAGGAACGTAGTATGAAAAAAAAATATGCAATGACTCTTCTAGAAATCATGATTGTGATTTTTATTATTGGAATTATTGGAAGTGTGATTGGTTATAACATGCGTGGTAGCCTCGATAAAGGAAAAGCATTCAAAACAAAAGAGGGATCTAGAAAACTCTATGAAATTGTTCAACTCGAATCGGCTCAAACCGGAATGTTAAAAGATGCGGGAAATTTGCCAGACGGAATTGCAACAATGCTTAAAAGCTCGGGGCTTGTAAAGAATGTTAAAGAGCTGATGAGAGATGGGTGGGGCAATGAGTATCAGTTTAGCATAGAAAAAGGAGATCTTCGATTTCGTTCAGAAAAATATGATGCTTATTGCGAAAAGAAAGGACTCAATAAGGAATATCCTTGGGAAGAAGACGAAGCTATTTCACACTTATAGAACTTTTTTTATCGATTGGTTTAATTGCTCTTATTGGAAGCCTTATCTTGTTGCGTGCCAAACCGATGCTTGATCATTACCGGATGAATCATAGCTATGAAAGACTAAGGCGGGAGATTGTCCTTTCAAAACATCTAGCGCAAACAGCAACAACAGATGTTGAGTTCCAGATTGAGCAACACCGAAAGGGACTTATTTGCACACGTAAAACCGATGAACCCTTACGTTTAGGTAGAACAATCAATACCTTGTTTGTCATTCCTTATCTCCAATTGGAAGGATCAAAAAATGCAATACTATTAATTAGATCTAGTGGTTGGATTGAAAATGATCCAATAATAAATATTAATTTAGGAAAACAAATAAAAACTATTGACGCTAGGGAACTATTGAATTAGATTTAAAAAAATCTAAAAAGGAGTTTTTATGGCATCATCAACGGCGCTAGCAACCATCTTTGGTCCACTCTTAATTATTACGAGCTTTTGGACTCTCTTCTATAAAGATAACATGAAAAAAGTGCTCGACTCACTGAAAAAAACACCTGCACTCATCTATTTTATCGGTGTTCTTAATATCCTTATTGGGATGGTATTTGTTACGAGTTTTAATTACTGGTACATGGGTGCTGAAGTTCTTGTAACCCTATTAGGTTGGCTATTTCTTATCCGAGGCCTTATTCTCATGTTTTTCCCTCAAGCTTTTGACAAAATGCTTCAGAACTATCAAAGCTCTTATATTCTCTTTTCATCAATCGGCATTGCTTGGGGAATTGCCCTCACCTGGTTTGCATTCAGTTGACATCCTCCCACACCTCGAGGAATGGATTTTACGCTCCACTTTTGATAAAACTTATGAAGCGCTAAAGGTTCAACTTTGGCGCTTTTAAATCAGCATGGAGGTAATGTTGGAAACAGAAATTTTTAAGTACCTTTTGTACATTTTTATCGCATTTCTTACTCCATACTTTCTTGCAAAAGGTTTGTGAGGTTTGATCAAAAATAAAGGGAAATACACCTTTAAAATTCTTTGGCACAGCTCTGCTGTATCTGTTCATAGTTGTTATATTGACAATTGCTTTTGTAAGATTACTTTTCATGAAAGGATGGTAAAATGAGGCTATTTTTATTATATTGGTGTTACCGGTTATTGACTTTTGCAATGTCGAAAAAGAAGATATCTTGAAAGAATTTTCCTTAAATATAAAAGGAGAAGATATCGACGGAGCCTTCTAATCTATAATGTTTAAAGCTAAATCACAGCTATACATCACTTTTTGTAAAAAAAGTATCCAAATAGGAAGGATCAATAAATGCTGCTTTCTCTTAGTAACGAAAAAGCAGGGAGTTGACCAGAAAAAATTTATTATAGTTAAAGATGTTCTTGCTTCACAGCACGCATGAGAAGGGCACCAACAACTTCTTTAGAGTTGCTCCCTTCATAGATAATGGAGTGAACTGCTTCGGTAATCGGCATTTCAACACCCATTTTTTTGCTGAGTTCTAAAGCAGAAGCACAAGTGTAGGTTCCTTCCACAACCATTCCAATCTTTTCCCGGGCTTCATCAGGAGTATGCCCTTCGGCTAAAAGTCTCCCGAAGATATAGTTTCTGCTGAGCGTTGATAAGCAGGTAGTACAAAGATCACCAAGCCCTGAAAGACCATTCAGTGTTTCTGATGAACATCCAATCGTTTCACCCAATTTACGAATTTCATGAAGGCCTCGTGTCATTAAAGTCGCTTTTGTATTTTCTCCATAGCCCAATCCATCAGAAATAGCACACGCAATAGC
This sequence comes from Candidatus Neptunichlamydia sp., assembly GCA_030408485.1. Lineage (GTDB taxonomy): Bacteria > Chlamydiota > Chlamydiia > Chlamydiales > Simkaniaceae > Neptunichlamydia. The sequence goes on from JAUHQH010000076.1 coordinate 8,702, forward strand.
AACGATATTTTTCATTGCCCCACCAAAAGAAACCCCTCGCATATCATCATTAGAATAGACACGGAAGTAAGAGGTAGTGAAAGTCTCAGAAATTTGCATCATGAGATCAGAATTATAAGCAGAGGCAACAACAGAGGTTGGAAGTTTGTTCATCACCTCATTCGCTAAACTAGGACCACTGAGGCAACCGATCTTATCACGGAAACCCTCACCCATTACTTCAAGGGCAACCTCAGACATCAAAAGTCCAGTTCCTTGCTCAATACCTTTCGATGTCAAAACAATTGGTGCTCCCATATGTCCCGAGTTCTTCACAAGATTGAGAACAGGTCTAACCCCTTTAGAGGTCACCGACTCAATGATCAAACCAGTATCAGCAATTGCTTCATTGAGATCGGTAGTAAGAACGAGGTTTTCCTCAGCTTGATGGTCTCGAAGTTTTGGATGGCTCTCCCCTCTTTTCAATACTTCTGCAAGAGAAAGATTTCCTGTCCAAAGTTTGACTTCGTATCCTTTTTCAGCCAAAAGATTTGCTAAGCAAAAGCCCCAGGCTCCCGCCCCTAAATAACCGATTTTCATGATTTACCCTATTTTTACTTTCCACAAAGCATTTTTTCTCCTTTCTCGGGAAAACACTCAGTACAAAATTTTTTTATATAGATAATACCTGAAAATGCCTTTAAATGCGAGTGTAGAACCTAAACTATATATGCACATTGTAACTCAAAGATTTGAGTCTGATCAAAAATCTCCGCCCATTCAACCGCGAAGTGCGACAAAAGGTAAAATAAAAACTGGTTAGAGATGACTAAAACCCCTACGGTGATTTTTATAGTAAATACCGCATGAGGAGTTATTTCCAAGAGCTAACATCACCTGAATAGAGATCAGAGATGCCAGTTACATACCTTAAAAGGAAGAGGAGAATCTATATCATTAATAGCTAATGCATTGGAAGTACATAAATCAACGATTTATCGAGAGATGAATCGAAATAGCGGTCAGTTAGGATACCAATGTGAGCAAGGCAGAATAAAGATGAAAGGAAGAATAGTTTCCATCATCAAGGAGAAATTGAAGATGCAATGGAGCCTTGAACAAATATCAGACTGACTTAAGAGATGGAGGTATACAAAATATGGCAATTCAAGGAAGCGAATACGACTACTGACTTTTGCTTACCTAAAAGAAGGAATCTGCAGCAATAGTTAAGGTCACAGGAGGAAGAGGGGCAGAGGTAGGGTTGGTTCTTCTCTATGCAAGCTCACCAGCGATGGAGCTGCACTTACAGACATATATTTTGCGCTAAGTTGCTGAAGGGAAGGATGGAATTGTTGTTTTAGATCGAGCTGGCTGGGATACGAGTAGCCGGCTTAAGATAAGTTTCCAGATCTTACCTGATACTTAATCCCTGTGAGCAAATATGGAAGAAGCTAAGATAAGAAAAGACCGTCTACCGAATCGCTGCTTTGAAAACGGAGAGGGTATAGTTCAATCGTATTGTCATCCGCGAAATGGTTTTATTTATTGA
>JAUHQH010000077.1 GCA_030408485.1 Candidatus Neptunichlamydia sp.
GGTAGCGTCAGATGTGTATAAGAGACAGCACCTAATTCAACCCAATTTTGAACCATTTTAGTTATAAATAAAAGTTAATGATGTCTACAGAAGAACTCCTTTCCTCTAGGGAAGAATACAAATATGGCTTTCGAACAGAGATTGAATCAGACCTTTTTCCCAAGGGGTTAGATGAAGGAACTGTACGTGCCCTTTCAGCGAAGAAAGGTGAGCCTGAGTTTATGCTGAGGTTTCGGCTAAAGGCTTACCACCAATGGAAAGAAATGACCCCTCCCGACTGGGGACATTTGAAAATTGATCCGATTGATTTCCAAGATATGCGTTACTATGCCGCTCCTAAAAAAAAACAAGAGCTTAGCAGTCTAGATGAAGTCGATCCTGAACTTTTAAAAACGTTCGATAAGTTAGGGATTCCTCTTGAGGAGCAAAAGCGACTAACCAATGTTGCTGTGGATGTTGTTTTTGATTCTGTATCTTTAGGGACAACGTTTCGAGAAACTCTTGAAGAAGCTGGAGTGGTTCTTTGCTCTTTCAGCGAAGCGGTTAAAAAATATCGAGAACTTTTAGAAAAGTATTTAGGAACAGTTGTTCCCATTGGTGATAACTTTTATGCCGCGCTGAATTCAGCTGTTTTTTCTGATGGTTCTTTTGTATATGTTCCTAAAGGAGTAAAGAGCCCCATTGAGCTTTCGACTTACTTCCGTATTAATGAACGGGAAACAGGGCAATTTGAAAGAACACTGATCATAGCTGAGCCTGGTTCCTATGTGAGTTATTTAGAAGGGTGTACTGCTCCTGCTTATGACGAAAATCAACTCCATGCAGCTGTTGTAGAACTCATTGCGCATGAAGATGCTGAGATTAAATACTCAACTGTTCAAAACTGGTATGCAGGTGATAAAACGACAGGGAAAGGTGGGATCTACAATTTCGTGACAAAACGAGGGAAATGCGCTGGAAACCGGTCGAAAATTTCATGGACACAAGTCGAAGCGGGTGCAGCCATTACTTGGAAATATCCAAGTTGTATTTTACAAGGAGATGAGTCTGTAGGGGAGTTTTATTCTGTTGCCTTAACAAATGGGAAAATGCAAGCCGATACCGGAACTAAGATGATTCATCTAGGAAAAGGAACACGTTCGACGATTATTTCTAAGGGAATCTCTGCTGATGAATCTTCTAACTCTTATCGGGGACTTGTTCATATTGGCGCTAAAGCAGAAGGCGCGCGTAATTTCACGCAATGCGACTCGATGCTTGTAAAGAACCGCTGTAGTGCCAATACCTTCCCCTATATTGAAGTCCACAATGAATCTGCAGAACTAGAACATGAAGCCTCTACATCGAAAATAAATGAAGAGCAGCTCTTTTACTTACAATCACGTGGAATTTCTCGAGAAGATGCCATACAAATGATTGTCAATGGATTTTGCAAAGAGGTGATTAAAGAGCTACCACTTGAGTTTGCTACAGAAGCGCAAAAATTATTAACATTAAAATTAGAAGGGTCCGTTGGGTAATGTTAGACATTAAAGATTTACATGTTTCCGTTGAAGGAGAACCAATTCTTAAAGGATTTACCTTAAATGTAAAACCAAGTGAAATCCATGCAATTATGGGGCCAAATGGAGCTGGAAAGTCAACACTTGCTAAAGTTTTAGCGGGAGATCCTAGTTATGAAGTGATAAGTGGCTTAATCACCTTCTTAGGAAAGGATCTTTTAGGGCTGGATATTGAAGAAAGAGCGCACCTAGGGCTTTTTATGGGGTTTCAATATCCGGTAGAGATCTCAGGTGTGAGCAATACAGAATTTCTCTTTAGTGCTTTGAATAGTAAGCGAAAAAGCCAAGGAGAAAATCCCCTTTCGGAAGAAGTTTTTGAGAAACTTCTCCAAGAAAAAATGCAGACTATTGGTGTGAATCCCGAGTTTGCTAAACGTGATGTCAATGGAGGGTTTTCAGGAGGAGAAAAGAAACGGAATGAAATTCTTCAGATGGCAATCTTAGAACCTCAACTTGCCGTATTAGATGAAACAGATTCAGGTCTTGATATTGACGCCATGCGCATTGTTGCCGAAGGAGTGAATCAGCAATTAACAAAAGACAATGCTTTGATATTGATCACCCACTATCAACGTCTTTTAGATTATATTAAGCCTCACTTTGTCCATGTTGTCATGGAAGGAAGAATTGTTGAAACAGGGGGTCCAGAATTGGCTCTCAAGCTTGAAGAAAAAGGATATCAATTGATCTAATGACCCTTCTTGAAACATTAAAACCTCACATTGAACAAAGCGATCTTTGGAAGAAAAAAGCATGGGATGCTTTAGAAAAGATGGGACTTCCTACGAAGAAGTGGGACCCTTTTAATTATGTTTCTTTGAGCGCTCTTTGCTCATCCTCTTTTCTTCCTATTTTCAAAACCTTCCCTAAGCAAGAAGGAATGATTTCTTTGACGTTTAAAGAGGCGATGCGAAGCTATGGAGCCCTTCTTCAAAAGAGTTTTGCAGAGAATCTAATCGAAGAAAAAAATCCATTTGCTCTTCTGAATAGTGCCCTTTCTAATGAAGGTCAATTTCTATACATTCCCCCGAGGGAAAACGTTGAGCTTTCTTGGGAGTTTATTTTGAGTGAAGGACTCCGTGTTCCTAAAGTAGAGATTTTTGTGGGGAAAGGAGCAACCCTTGAAATAACCATGAAATGTCAAGGAGAGGGAACCTATTTTTATAATCCTTATCTCCAGTTGACCCTTGATGAAAGAGCGCACGTTGCTATTCACGAGCATGTGGAACATAGTCATCAAGCCTTTGCAATGCACACGGTTCGAGCACGTGTAAAAAAAGATGCAAGCTTAAAATCCTTTACTTTCTCTAAGGGGGCTCAATGTGAGAGGCATGATATTCAAGCAACTTTAAGTGGCGAAAATAGTGAAGTGGATCTTAAAGGACTTTCCCTTCCAAGTGGAAAAGATGAAATCCATCATTTTATTACCGTTAAACACTGCGCAGAAAAGACCCGTTCGAATCAATTGTATAAAACCGCGCTGATGGACCATGGACGCTCAAGTTTTGAGGGGAAAATCTTTGTAGAGAAAGAGGCTCAAAAAACAGAAGCCTACCAACTCAATAACAATCTTCTTTTAAGCCCCAAAGCAAAAGCAATGAGCAAGCCAAATTTACAAATTTATGCGGATGATGTGAAAGCTTCTCATGGAGCAACAGCCACACAACCAAAAAAAGAAGAACTTTTCTATCTTCAGACGAGAGGTTTGATGTTGGAAGAAGCTAAGTGGCAATTGGCTCGTGGGTTTTGCAGCGAGTTAATGGATGGGAAGACAGTCGATCGGTTTTTAAAACTAAGGGGCAATGATGGGAATATTTGATGTATGGCAGGTTAGAGAAGACTTCCCGATGATGAAAAAAACAATGAATGGGAAACCTCTAATCTATTTAGATACCGCATCGACCTCTCAAAAACCCCAGGTTGTCGTAGATGCTGTTAACCGTTTCTATCAAGAAGAATATGGGACAGTTCATCGTGCTGTCTATGAAATCGCTGCACATTCGACAGAAATATGTAGTGCTGTTCGGAGCCAAGTACAACGATTTATTCATGCAAGAGATGAAGAAGAAATCGTCTTTACTCGAGGAACAACAGGAGCGATCAATCTTGTTGCTTACTCTTATGGTCGGACATTTCTTGAGCCAGGAGATGAAATCATTATCTCAGAGATGGAACACCATTCCAACATTGTTCCTTGGCAACTCTTAGCTGAAGAAAAGGGACTCAAACTCCATTATATTCCGATATCCCTTGAGGGTGAGCTACAGATCGATGTTTTTAAAGAACTTCTTTCGGAAAAAACAAAATTTGTTTCTGTTGGCCATATTTCAAATGCAACGGGCACGGTGAACCCTATTCGAGAAATCATCGAACTTTCTCATGGAGTTGAAGCAAAGGTCATGATTGATGGAGCTCAAGCAGCTTCTCATGTGACCCTAGATATGCAAGCACTCGATGCAGACTTTTACGCTTTTTCAGGGCACAAAATGTATGGACCAACAGGAATAGGAATTCTTTATGGAAAACTTCCTCTTCTAGAAGCAATGCCTCCCTTTATTTCAGGTGGAGGTATGATTGAGTCGGTCAATATAGAAAAATCAACCTTTCAAGCGCCCCCCTTTAAGTTTGAAGCAGGAACTCCTTCGATAGCCTCAATCATTGGTCTAGGTGCTGCAATTGATTATATTGAAAATATTGGAAGGGAAGCGATTAATGAGTGGCAAAAAAAGCTCATCACATTTGCTCTAGAAAAACTCAAGCCGATCAGTGAGATAAAGATTATTGGTTCGCCAAAAGAAAGAGGACCGATTATTAGTTTTGTATTAGACGGTGTTCATTCTCTAGACTTAGGGACGCTTTTAGGTCTTAAGGGAATTGCTGTTCGAACAGGACATCTTTGTGCTTATCCCACCCTACAGCGATTAGGAGTGGACTCTCTATCACGTCTCTCTTTTGGGATCTATAATACGATCGAAGAGATCGACACGACAGTTCATGTGATCAAAGAAGGTGCTGTTATTCTTAATCCAATTAACGCGACTTGATATCTTCCCCTCCCTTTAATGGAAAACATCATCCCATTTGCTAAATTCTTTGTAGCTTGAGAGCGAGATCGGAAAGAGGCGCACCTGCATAATCACTGGGGCGTGTAAGAACTCCCCAGTTTTGTTTTGTTGTTCCATCTAGGTAGGAGCGCCAAACATTCATAGGGTAGGTTCTCTTACCATCGGCAGAAACACGGTAAAGATCGAGTTCCAGCGTTGCAGGATTCACGGCAAAAGCAAAGGCATAATCGAGCCAGTTTGTGTCTGCAAAAAGAAGAGGAACGTGAGTTGGGAATGATTGATAAAGAAGATTATCGATCTCGTCTTGTTTGTTTGGAGCAGCTTTTACGAGGTAGGTTCGAAATTCGGGAAGAGTAAGGGGTGCACCAAGAGGAAAAAATTCTTCTTTGAGAATTTTAGGAGCTAAAAGGGTTTGAGCTTCACGATCAATACGAACTGATTCGTAATAATTTTTAGCGGGATCAATAACGTGATCCCGAATCCATGTATAAGTAAACCCCTTGTCAAGCCATCCATCTTTGAAAGGAGATAGCCCTGGTTTTAGGAGAAAAGCATGGGTAGGAGAATACATCAGAAGACTTGCATCAGAATCGATTTCAAAAGGTTTTGTGACCGAGTAAGGAAGTCCTTTAAGAAGCTCAAGAAGAAAGGTTAGAAGATCCATCGGATTTTCAATGGGGCGCTTTTCTTCTGTGATCGTTCCTTCGATCATGAAGTATCCTTTTAATAGGGTATGGAGAGAACCTCCAGAGGTATAACTCCAGGGTTTTTTCTTCTTAAGAGCAAACTGATGAAAGGCGTTTGTATCGATAAAGTGCACCAGCTTTGTTGTTAAAGCCTCCAATTCTTTTTCGCCTCCCTCCCATTCACATTCGGCAGATAGCTGAGGTTCTACAGCAATAATGAAATGGCGGAGAGAATCAAAGAACTCGTTTTCATCTTTTATAAAAGTCCAGGCTGCGGGATCGCTTCTTCCATGTTTATAAACCAGACAAAACCCTGCAGGACTATCTTCGTATAGGGTTTCATGAGTATAGTGCGCTTCAGCATCAAAAATTTCGAGAAAATGCTCTTGGAATTTTTCAGAATATCGCTCAATGACAAAAGGAAAAAACTGAGAAATACTTTGCGCATTTTCGCACGCTTTATCTCGCATGCCTTTGCAAACATCTGCATGATGAGCGCGTACTTCAAGCTCAGCTTTACGCATCCGGATACGGTCAGGAGAATCGGCTTGTCTTAAGAGAGCTTGAGAAACGCGTGCTTCATCAATGGCGTGCGTATAATCATCATGAAGCTTTTCGACTTCTTGATTGTATGCATCAAGGCTTTCTTGAAGCGTTCCATAGATAAATTCCCCAAGTCCCCCTTTGTGTTTTGGATCAAGTCCTAAAGAAGAATAAAGATTCCAACGGCTAAATATTGTTTTATAGTCTGAAAAAGATGCAATGGTATATTCCCAAGCACGCAAAAGAGGATGACCGTCTTCCCTTCCTCCCCACTTTGGACTAATGGGAACAACATACTCTTCTCCACCAAAAGTCCTCTTCATTTTCCCCATCATCATGAGATCATAAAGATCAAGAAGGAGGCGTTCCGGTTTTTCATTTTGAATGTAAATCGCCGGAGCCGTAGCAAAACAAGACCCGATAATTTGCCTTAATGGAAACAAGAGAGCAGAAACAACCGCTTCTTTTAAATGGGGATGTTCAATCTTTTGTTTGCTGGGTAGTCTTAATGTTTTTCGAATCAGAGTTTCGATGTAAGGATTTGCTACAGGAAGCTTGAAGCGAGTAAGAAGCGTTTTTCCTTCTTTTGAAGAAAGATAGAGAAGGTTTCGCATTTGAACATCGATTTCTTCTCCGGCAACAAATTTGCGTGCTAGATCTACATATTTAAGGAGCATCAAAAGCCTTTTTCTATTTCCACTAAATCCTGATCTAAACCAGGATTTAAATGAAAAACTCGAAATCCTAGTACAAATAAAAAAATAGCTTTTTCTCCAAATAAAAACACTCTTTTTTAATCTGAAAAACCATTAGACAATATACGATAAAAATCTTATTTAGTGAATTTAAGGATATTACCATTTATCAATGGTAAAATTTCTATCTATAAATGCACACTCTTTTTTAATCTTTCCTTCGCCTTAAAGGCGAGGGCTTTCAATCATCCTCCCTAGGAGGAGACAATAATCGATGAAAAGTTTGACCTTCGTATTGCTCGAAACTCTCCTTCACTTTTCGCTAAGATCCTCCACTTTAAAAGCCGGATCGACCCAATCTATGTCTAGGGGCTTGATACCATTATCAATCAGCTTTCCCACCGTAGCAATCCTTGCTGGACCAGCACCAATCACTGTGTCCAATGAAATGTTTTCATACTTTATAGTTGTAGCAATTTCTTTTCCTTTTTTACAACGTCTTGTAAACTAGAAAACAAAACGATAAACAATTTTTATATATGAAAGTAAAATATGAAATGGGAGAGCTAGAACTCGATAGTGGGAGCTTGGTAAAAGATTTAGCTGAGAAAATGAACCAGCGTGAGCCTCACCAGGCTCTGGCTGCATCGATTAATGGAGAGCTTCGAGATTTAAGCACTCCTTTAAAAGAGGGAGATGATGTTCATCTCGTCGACTTTAATTCCCCTGAAGGAAAAGAGGTTTTTTGGCACACCTCAGCCCACGTTTTAGCCCAAGCGGTTTTAAGATTGTGGCCCGACGCCCAACCAACAATTGGTCCTCCGATTGAAAAAGGCTTTTACTACGACTTTGCCAATTTAGAAGTTTCCGAAGAAGATTTTGGCAAAATTGAAAAAGAAATTAAAAAGATTCTTGGAGAAGTACTCAAACCCGAACGTTTCTCCTTTGAAGGAAAAAAAGAAGCGATTGATGAGTTTGGAAAAAACCCCTTTAAAAAAGAACTCATCGAAGGGTTTGAAGAAAGCAGCCCCATTAGTGCATATCGACAAGGAGAGTTTTTTGATCTCTGTCGTGGTCCTCACCTTCCAACACTTGGAAAAATTAAAGCTTTTAAAGTGTTAAAAACTTCTGGCGCCTATTGGAGAGGGGATACAAAAAATGAAATGCTTACTAGGATCTATGGCATTTCTTTTCCTAGCCGCGAAAAATTGAAGGATTACTTAAAACTTTTAGAAGAAGCCAAAAAAAGAGACCACCGGATTTTGGGGGCAAAACTCGACCTTTTCTCATTTAAGGAAGAAGCCCCAGCAATGCCTTTCTTTCACCCCAATGGAATGGCTGTTTGGGATCATCTCCTCGATTATTGGAAAGAGACCCATCTTAAATCAGGATATGAGATTATAAAAACTCCACAACTTATGACAAAAGAACTTTGGGAACTCTCAGGGCACTGGGAACACTACCGTGCAAACATGTTCACCTTAGAAATTGATGATGAGCGGGCATATGCAATCAAACCTATGAACTGTCCTGGATGCATGCTTTACTTTAAAGCGCGTTCCCATAGTTATAGAGAATTCCCCTTATACATTGCTGAGTTTGGTCATGTTCATAGAAAAGAACCTTCAGGAGCATTGAATGGCCTTTTTCGCGTCCAGAGTTTTCATCAAGACGATGCCCATTTATTTATGCAACCCAATCAGATTAAAGATGAAATTCTAGGAGTTCTAGAACTCGTTAAAGAGATTTATCAAACCTTTGGTTTAGATTATACTTTTGAACTTTCAACAAGACCCGAAAAATCGATTGGAACAGATCAAGATTGGGAAGTTGCAACTGCTGGACTTAAAGAAGCTCTTGATGAGTGGGGAGAGGGCTATAAAATTAACAAAGGTGATGGAGCTTTTTACGGACCTAAAATTGATCTTCATGTCCATGATGCTCTTGGTCGTCGTTGGCAGTGTGGAACAGTTCAAATCGACATGGCCCTTCCTGAAAAGTTTAAGCTTGAATACAAAGATAGTGATGGCGAATTGAAAAGGCCTATCATGATTCATCGTGCCATCTTTGGATCTATCGAACGGTTCTTAGGAATTCTTATTGAACATTTTGCGGGGAAATTCCCTTTTTGGATGAGCCCTCTTCCCGTACGGATCATTCCTGTGGCAGAGACTCACGTCCCTTATGCAAAAGAGGTAATGAAAAAGATTCAAAAAGCTGACTTTACATGTGACTGCGATGCCTCTAAAGACTCCCTTGGAAAGAGAGTCCGAAATGCACAAATTCAACAGGTGAATTACATGCTCACAGTTGGAGATAAAGAAGTAGAAAACAGAACAATTGCGCTTAGAACACGTGATAATGTGGTCCACGGTGAAGTCTCCATCGATGATTTCCTTAAAAATTGCAGAATAGAATATAAAGAACGTAAACTGGCATCCCCTTATGAACTGAATAAAATAAATAAATCCTTTAACTCGAAATCGGTTCATCAAAAGGAGCAATCATGAAAACGATTTCAGTTTGTAGCTTTAAAGGGGGAACTGCAAAGACTTCAATTTCACTAAATATAGGTTCTGCTCTTGCCCGTTTTCATAACAAACGGGTTCTAATAATAGATTTTGATGCGCAAGCCAACTTAACTGCAGGGTTAGGACTTGATCCTGATAGCCATGATAGTATGGCTGCTGTTTTGCAAGACAATAAAACAATCCAAGAGGTCATCGTCCATACAGATCACCCTATGGTTGACTTAATTCCTGCTGATACCTGGCTTGAAAGAGTTGAAATGACAGGAGTCCTATCATCCGATCGTTATTCTCATGAGAAGCTGAAAAAGATTCTAAAACCATTAAGCTGTGATATTGCGATTATCGATACACCCCCATCCCTTTGTTGGCTTACAGAATCTTCTTTGATCGCTTGTGATTATGCTCTAGTTTGCGCAACCCCTGAATTCTATAGTATTAAGGGGCTTCAACGCCTTTCTTATTTTATGCATTATATTTCAGAACGCCACCCCTTTCATCTTCTTGGGGTTGCTCTTTCTTTCTGGAATGCGCGCGGAAAAAATAATGATGATTTCTTGGAAGTTGTTGAAGAAACTTTCCCTGGAAAAGTCTTGCAGACAAAAGTACGAAGAGATATCGCTGTTTCTGAGGCCTCCATACATGGCAAGCCGGTTTTTGTGACAAGGCCTAAAAGTCGGGCCGCAGAAGATTATTTGGAGCTCACAAAAGAATTGTTAACTAAAATGAAAGGGGAAAAATCGGTATGCGTTCATAATGTCTAAGTTCAACTCTCTCTTAATGGAACGTTTTAAGAGTCATGCAAAAAAAGAAAAAATGAATGAGCTTGTTGAACGCTCATCTTCAACATCATTAACAAATTTTTCCGGCCCCTTTCGAGTCAACACCATTAGCAATCAAGAGCGGGCTTCTCTTCAATCTCTTTTAGAAAAGTATCAAACAGATGAAAATAACATCTCTGAAGATTTGAATTTTCTTTCAACCATTACATCCGAAGTTAAAGCAATTAGTAACCAAGCTGTGATACTACATGGCGAAAGAATTAAAAAAGCACAAGAGCTCTTTAAAAAATATCGAGACGGAGCTTTTAGTAATTGGATTTTAAAAACTTATGGAAACCGTCAGACCCCTTACAATTTCATGCAATATTATGAACTTTACACCGCTTTACCTAAAAAGTTGCAAGAAATTGTTGATGAAATGCCTAGGCAAGCCATCTATAGTCTTTCAAGTCGCAGCGTTCCCCAAGAAAAAAAAATCGAGTTTGTTAAAAAGTATAAGGGTGAGTCAAAAACAGAACTCTTAGAAAAACTTCGCACCTCTTTTCCTTTGGCGAAACAAGACAAAAGAAACCCAAATAAAACAAAAAGCGTTCTTGATCTTTTAAACCGCGCAAAAAAACGAATGGAACAAGATTTTTTTGTCCCCAGCCAGGATGAAAATGCTGAACTTAAAGCTATCGTTAAAGAGATAAATGCACTATTGAACTAAACAAACTCCTCTCCTACAAGTTGAGCGGTTCATTTTAGGGGTCGATTGGAAATCGACTGTCACCTCACCCTCTTGCTCGTCAATGTATAACTGAATCATCTCATCTGGGGCTGTTGAAAAAAATAAAAAACCTCTGCCGCAAAAATGCCTTTCCCAGAAAACCTTCTTCAAGCGTGGAAACTCCAGCAACATTACTATCGAGCTAATCCCTTTTAACCATTGCATCACTTTGTCCTTAATGCTTGCGTATCGACTTATAGCTGATAGACATGTGAACATGATCATACTGGCCACCTTGTGCCCGGTCAATATTCGCTCTCTGTACTTAGGGACTCATACAGGATGGACTTTCAAATCTGTTTTAGTATACGCTCCTAAATTATAAGGTTGCATGGCGACAAGTTTAATCTTTTCTCCGCCTTAAAGGCGAGAGTTTTCAACCATTCCCAGAGGAGATAATAATGTAAGAAGTGATGCAGAGATTTTCATGATAAAAGTGCTTTTGGAGATCGAAGCTAACCACATATTGGTTAGTAAGATCGCAAAAGCAATTTTAGCCGAAAAGATCACATCCAATTCTATATATTATTTTTGATGGATGGTATCATCCCCTTTTGGGATAATGAAAAAGTCGCAACGGAAAAAAAAGAAAGATTCTTGAAATATGTTTCCCACAATAATTTCATTCTATACTGAAAATACCCCATATGAAAAAGAAGCAGAAGATCTTGCTACTTCATGTAAAAAGTTTAATCTTTCTTATGAGATTGACCCGATGCCGAACTTTGGTTCGTGGGAAAAAAATTGCTGTTTTAAACCCAAATACATCTTAAAAAAACTTTGGGATTTACAAAAGCCAATCCTTTGGCTTGATGCTGATGCGATTGTTTACCAAAAGCCTACACTCTTCGAGACTTTAGAAACCGATGTGGCTCTTCATAGCAATCCAAACCTTCCAGAAAACCACCCCTCGAAGGTAAGCTCAGGAACTCTTTTATTTTATCCTACCCCCGCAACCTTTTCTCTCCTCGAAAAATGGGACAAAGAAACAGAGCGTCTTTTAGAAGAAGATCCAGAACCATGGGATCAAATTTCATTGCGTAACGTTCTATTCAAAGCTGATGTTAGAGCTGTCTCTTATACACATCTGACGCTGCCGACG
>JAUHQH010000078.1 GCA_030408485.1 Candidatus Neptunichlamydia sp.
CAGATGTGTATAAGAGACAGTGTAAAATGAGCTCTTCATGAATGGAAATGAGAAAGCAATATGACTCACTGCAAGAGGTGCCATACTACTAAAAATGGAAAGGTTCAAGGTGGTAATGTTATAAATGCAAATGCTCCGATTTGAAATACCTATCTTTTACAGAAAGGTAGATAGATCTCTCCAAGATTTGTTGAACTTTAATCTTTTGGTTTTAATCTAGTGGGTCTCGTGTTGGAAGGGTGAAAAGGTATTGGGCGACTGCACGCACATCGACTATTCCTTCCGCAAATGAACGATCATAGGTGACTAGCATATTAATACCTGTCTTTTTGTCATCTACATATGAGTAATGTGTGTCCTGTAGTGGTTGGGTTGGGATTTTGAAGGATTTGAAGTTGAAGTATGCATTAGAAACACTTGAAAAACCGATCTAAAGAATAAGAAAGAAATGTTAGTCAAAGAAGGGGTTAGACTCAATACGATTGGATATACTAGCCGCCTTCCAGATCTTGTAAAAAAAGCTCTTGCTGAAACAATGCAGGCAACAAAAAATGGGGATCAAATTCATCTTCTCTTGACCTTTTGCTGCAGGGATCGGTGGATTAGGAATCTGGGAATTTTGTCGTTTATCAAAACTTAATACTAAGTCGGGCTTGACCGCGCTCTCGATCATTATTGGTTGTTTAACAGTATTAGGTTTTTTTGTTTCGACATTCGACCATAGCTTTTCTCTTCTTACCTTTATGCTGATTTTTTTCGGTGTGATCTCCGTTTTTCTCTATCATTTGGCCAAGTGGGGGATTTAGGAGAGTCACTCTTCAAAAGAGAGGACACAGTAATCAATGGGAATCTCTATTTTATCGAGAATATCTTTTGCATCGCTATCAAAAGCGACTTTTATCCTGACAGGAGATACCGATCTGAAGGATCTTACATTACTGTAGGAATGTTCTTTTTTAATGAGGCTGATAGTACAGGCTGTCGCCATTCCTTCCGCTATCCAAATTTCACCTTTCTCATCGAGATCTTCAAGGGGAAAAACACACCCTGCAGTCTTTGAACCCTTATGAATGGGTAAAATGCTTCTTAAATGGAGTTCTTCTAGCCTTTAACCTTGGATGGAAAGGGCAATATTGGTGGAACCAAAATAAGATGAGTATCGTCATTCTTGATTTCTAATAGGAAACTCTTGGGCTTTTTTTGTAGATCGGGTACAATGTGACTTAATCAAATGCGAGGTACATGCTATGAATCAGATGACAATTATGGGGCATCTCGGAGCCGATCCAGAAGTCCGTTTCACATCTTCAGGACAAAAAGTGACAACTCTTCGTGTAGCTGCCAATCAACGTCGAGGTGGAAAAGATGAAACGTTTTGGTGGCGAGTCACGATTTGGGGAGAAAGTTCTGACAAGGTTTTAAGTTACTTCAAAAAAGGAAGTGCCATCATTGTTAGTGGAGAAATGCTCAAGCCTGAAATCTATACAAATAAAGATGGGCAACCTCAAGTTTCTCTTAACCTAGTTGCTTATCACATCGCTTTTCCTCCTTTTGGAAAAGGAGAGCGCCAAGAAGGTGGTCAACAACAGGGACAACCTTCCTATGGGCAAGGTCAAAGTTCTCACGGTGGGGCAGGAGAGTCTCCTTCTGGTCAGCAACAAGGACAGGGGCAGTCTCAATATGAAGAGTCAAATGCTTTTGCAGAGGATGAGATACCCTTTTAATGGAGTTGCTCGTTTGTCCCAGTGTTTCTAAAAGATCTAAGGCCGACCTAGTTGTTGTTCCCTTTTTTAAGACGAAGAAAGGAGCTGATCCTGCCATTAATCTTCCAGACCTTAAAGGGATTGTCAATCCCATTTTGAAAGCTGGAGATTTTAATGGAAAAGAAGGAGCCACAATGCTTGCTTATTTGACTGGCAAGACAGAAAAACGACTTCTCCTTTTAGGTCTTGGAGAAGAGAAATTGTGCACAATGGAAACATTGAGACGGAGCTATAGCGCAGCAATGAAGCGGTGCCAAGGAAAAAAATGGGTCAATGTAAATTTTGTTCTTCCAAAGCATGGAAAACTTGATACACAAGACATCACTCGAGCTGTTTCTGAAGGGATTGCTCTTTCATCCTATGTTTACGATCAATGGAAATCTAAAGAAGGGAAAAAACCTTTTTATGTAAAAAAAGCCACCTTAGTCGGTGCAAAAGACTCTAAGATCGGTAAAAAGACTCTAGAGATCTTAACAGGAGTGAATTTAGCTCGAGACTTGATCAACGGAAATGCCCTTGACGTGACTCCTGAAACCTTAGCTTTAGAAGCAAAAAAAATGGCCCGAAAATTTACCTCGGTAAAAGCTTCTGTTCTTACTAAAAAGCAGCTCGAAAAGGAGAAAATGAACCTTCTTCTTGCTGTCGGAAGTGGTTCTCGAATTGATCCAGCTCTTATAATTTTAGAATATAAGGGAGCGCCCCGAAAGCAAGATCTGACAATGGTTGTGGGAAAAGGAATTACCTTTGATACTGGAGGAGTCAACTTAAAGCCCACAAATTTCATTGAAGACATGCGAGCAGACATGGGAGGAGCAGCTGCGGCGATCGGTTTAATTCAAGCTGCAGCGAGCATCGAGCTTAAAGCGAATATTGTAGTCCTTGTTCCTACAACTGAAAACGCCATGGATGCGCTTAGCTATAAGCCAGGAGATGTTTATCGCGCGCATTCCGGGAAAACTGTTGAAATCACGAACACAGATGCTGAAGGACGTCTTGTTCTTGCAGATGCTCTCTCTTATGGACAAAAATGGTTCAGTCCTGATCGGATTATTGATATGGCAACGTTGACAGGAGCAATGGTTATTGCGCTTGGTGAAATACGTGCCGGGCTTTTTTCCAATAATGAAAAGCTAGCAAAAGTTTGTGAAAAAGCTGGAGAGGCAACAGGAGAAAGGGTTTGGCGTATGCCCCTAGATCCAGAGTACATGTCCCTCATGAAGTCAGATATTGCTGATATTCGTAACTCAGGTAAGAAGCGGGCTGCTGGGTCGATTACTGCAGCGATCTTTCTCCAAGAGTTTATTCAGAAAAAAATCCCATGGATTCATCTCGATATAGCTGGAACAGCATTCCTCGATAACCCGAAAGATTACCACCTTTCTCAAGCATCGGGATCAGGTGTCCGCCTCCTGATTGAGCTTCTCGAATGTTTAGAATAAAAAAAGAAGAATCCCTCTTAAATTTTTTAAAAGAGAAAACGTCCCTTTCTCCTCGAAATAGGGAGCTTGTCGTTTTAATGGTAAATCTGCATATCTACGCTGGTATGCTGCTTGTAACCATATCAGTCGTCTTTGCTACACGTGCTTACCGATTCTTTTTTATCCATCCTAAGGCAGGTAAAAAAGTGGAGGATCTCTTCCTAAGCTTTCCAAAGAGTTATACCGTTTATCAAAAATAATATTTAGATTTGATCTTTTCGGTTAAAATTGCTTTTTCGATCTTAATAACCAACATATAGTTAGCTTCGATCTTTAAAAGCAATTTCTTACATTATATTTGATAAATGGTATTAATTGTGTAGCTACTCTCATTGCTAGGTGGTAATGATTAATTCATAAATAATCGATGTGACGCATGTTATCGAGTTTTCTAGAGAAGAGGACAAGGAAAAAAGCAGGGATAAAGGAAGTGATCACAAAGATATCGAAGAATGAAGAAAGATGGACCCTTGCAATCAATCCAGCAAGGTATCCTCCTAGGTAAAAACCGACTCCAATACATGCAAACCAAACACCTGTTAAAAGGCCTCGATAACGGTGAGGGCTAAGATTTGTAACCAGTGAAAGGCCAATAGGAGCAAGAAAGAGTTCAGCAAGAGCCATTAGAGCAAAAGCAAAGATAAGATAGAGTGGACTTTCAAGAGCTTCACCTGCACCATGGGGGATATGAGCTGCTGCTCGTTGCATGACTAAAAAGCAGAGGCCCATGAAAAAGAGGCTTAGGGCTGTCTTCATAGGAGGGCTGGCACTTGATTTGATCCGTCTTAGAAAGAGATAAAGATAAGCAAGAGGGAAGGCAAAAATAATTAAGAAGAAGGTTTCAAATGAGGTGAACCATGGAGTCGGAATTAGAAACCCTCCAACATGATGATCGACATATTTGAGAGCAAAAAGGGTCATTGAAGAGCCCATTTGATTATAAGCCATCCAGAAAACAATGGAGATAAAAGTCATAATGAGGATGACAATAATCCGGTCCCACTCATGCTTTTTTAAAGGGAAATGATGGGGATCATCTTTCTTTTTGATGAAATAATGAGAAGGAACTTCAAGCTTTTTTAACGCGTTAATGATTGAAAAATAAGGAATAATTCCAAAGAGCTGGACACATCCTGAAACAATAAAAACAAGACGCCAATCGATGGTCTGTAAATAGCCCAAAATGATCATTGCAACAAAAATACCAATATTGACCGCTGAGTAATAAATTGAAAACCCACCTTCACGGATATGAGGTCTTTTCGCATAAACGCTTCCAAGGATGGAATAAATCGCAGGAGTGAAGAGTCCTCCACCAAAAGCAATTAAAGCCAATGCTGGAAGAACCATTGCTTGAGAGAGGGTCGACATTAAAAAGCAGCCGCAAGCCGCCATTAAACTTCCTAATAAAAGCGGGCTTCTATAGTTCCATTTATCAGCAATGTAGCCACCAAGGATAGGAAGGATAAAAGCGATCCCAGTATAGGCTCCAAAAAGATGGGTAGCTTTCGCGGTACTATATGATAAATATTTCACAAGGTAGAGGATAAGGAGATTTCCAATCCCCCAATAGGCAAAGCGTTGACACATTTCTGTGAGCGCAAGTAAATACATTTCTTTAGGATGCTTATTAGAAAAGATGACATCTTGTTGCTTCATTGATCCTCATTTCATCGTTTGAAATATGACTTTTTATTGAACATTTTGTACAATATGTCTATATTTTTGGTACTAAATTATTTGATTTTTTCAAAAAATGCAGATTCTAATCGTTAAAACAACTTCGCTTGGGGATATCATCCAATCTCTTCCGGTTCTAGCTTTTCTCCTCAAAAAGTTTCCTCACGCTCAATTAGATTGGGTTGTTGAGAAGCTTTTTAAGGAGTTATTAGAAGCCCATCCTAACATTCACCAAGTGATTCCAGTCGAAATGCGCATCTGGAAGAGAAATCTAATTAAACAGCGTCAAGCGATAAAAAATACCATCTCAACTTTAAGAAAAAGTCATTATGATCTTCTTATCGATCTTCAAGGAAATATTAAATCAGCTATCATTACGAAGTTTGCTCATGCTGAAGAGAAGATTGGAACCACGTTTTCGTCAGCTCCAGAGTGGCCCAACGCTCTGTTTCTTACTCACCGCTATTCTCTGAATCAAAAAGAGCCTATTACTCTTCAATATTTATCCCTTATTCAGAATCATCTTAAAGTAAAGCCGGGTGCATTTGAGATGGATCTTTCTCTTGAAATCTCTTCTGAAGATGAAGTCTGGATTGCAAGTATTCTTAAAGAGGGGAAAAAGGTGATGGTTTGTCCTGGATCTTGTTGGGAAAATAAAAAACTCTCTCTTCCAACTTGGATTGAGCTGCTCAAAAAGGAACAAGCAAAAGGGACCTGTTATTTTTACTTTGTTTGGGGATTAGAAAAAGAAAAGAAAGAGGGGGTAGCCCTGCATTCCCAATTTCCTAACTCCAGTACCCTTCTTCCTAAAATATCTATTCCTGTATGGCAACGACTCATGTCTAAAATGGATCTGATCTACACTGTCGATTCGAGTGCCCTTCATCTAGCTGCAACAACAAAGACTCCAACCTTTAGTTTCTTTGGCCCTTCTGCTGCTGCAATCTATCAGCCACCAGGGAAAACCCACCAATCCTTTCAAGCTTCTTGCCCTTATGGGAAAACCTTCATTAAGCGTTGTCCAGCTCTACGGACATGTAAAACAGGTGCTTGTTTAAAAAGTTTAAGTGTTGAAAAAATTAAAATATGAGTTATACCATTTATCAAAAATATAGTTTAGTTTATGATTCATAACTCTCAACTAATATGAAAACACCAGAAGATATCCAACTTCAAAATACAAAGGTCAACTTTTTTCAGCTTGCAAAGCGAAAACCTAATCCCAGAATTCGGACAAGACTCCTTGCCCTAGGGTACTTAAAGGGACTATTGAAAACTGAAAGATTTTCGGGTAAATTAAGATTTTCCTCGAAAATTACCAATGTCAAAAATGCACGTACTCTTTCTCTTTAGAAGAGAGTATGCATTTATAGATAGAAATTTTATTATGATCATGTAAAATGAGCTCTTCATGAATAGAAATAAGGAAGCAACATGATGACTCACTGCAGGAGGCGTACTACTAAAAATCTTGGGTCATTCACACTTGTTGATATACCGATCGATTTCCAAGAAAGTCGCTAACCTTTCAGAACTATCTATTACTGCAGATGTTAAAGAGGTAGAATTTGATGAGATGCGCCACTTCATCAGGCCAAAAAATGGATCACCAAAGGGGTGGATTGTTGGATAAGGAGAATTATTTTGCCTGGGTTATCGGCGATCGCAGTGTTGCAACGTTTAAATAAACGACTCTATCACAAAATCAAGGATCTGAAGGGCTCCATATTTTATCCTGATAATTGGAAGGTTTTTGCCAAAGTACTACCAAAGAAGAAAAGCATTATTGGGAAAGGGGGGAACAAATT
>JAUHQH010000079.1 GCA_030408485.1 Candidatus Neptunichlamydia sp.
TAAGATACTTATATAGATTTGGGTTAAAGGCGCCAATTCAATTCTGAAGTGTGACAATAGGATCCTTTTTACTCAGCTGAATAAAAGCCTCGGGCGGTGTCCAGTTAAGTTTAGTACTTTTCGAGCTCTATTGTTAAGCAAAAACTCAATCTCCTCTATGTCTTCATCTGTTACATCATTAAAGTTTTGTTTTTTTAGGAAGGTTTTGTATGCTCATTAATACCCCTTTCCCAAGAGCAATAAGGTTTAGCAAAATAAAAATTTGTCTCAAGGGAATGCCTTACTTTTTGATGACAAGCAAACTCTTTTCCGTTATCCGCTCTTATTGCTCTTTCGATCTTACTAACCAACACGTGGTTAGCGTCGATCTCCAAAGGGAATTTTATCATGAAAATCTCTCTGCCACTTCTTATATTATTTTTGATAAATGGTATTAGAAGCTCTATCGATAATGGAGACAATCGCTCCACTTTTCATAGAACCTATAATCGTATCAATCTTCCAGTTGCCCAAACGAGTTTTTTCTTCTACAATTTCCGCTCTTTCATCTATATCTATTCAGGTGATAGTAGCCCTTGGGTATAACTCCTTATACGATGGTTACTATAAAAATCACCGTAGGGGGTTTTTTAGTCATCTCTGACCAGCTTTTATAACAAGACCATCTTGCCTCAACTTATCTAATGCCTTTTGAATATACATCGTATTCCATAGAACAACAGCATTTGTCACAAGCTCTAAAGCGCTTAGTTGATCCTCTCCTGCCCTTCTTGATAACGTTTACGGATTTCCCCTCTTTGCCTATGGCAGATGAACCTTGCAAGAGAATACCTCCTTTCTCCGGGATTGATATTGTTTTTGGAATCTTACCGAGTTCACTAATTGCTCTTGTTAAGCTCGATGGACGATCATTTCTAAGAAGAAATCTTATCAATTCTGAGACACTTACAGTCCCCATTTTGAGTGAACCTGCTACCCTAAACATGTCATCCAAATTCTCTTTGATTCGATTAACATTGATCTTTCTATAGGGCAATTGATCAAAAATCCCATAGCTAGTATTGGGATCGATTCGATATAAAGTCGTTTCACAAATGTTTGCGAGACGAGGGCTAAACTGGTAGCCTAGCAACCAGAACAGACCAAAAATGAGATTGCTTACTAGCAGCTGTGTCCGCCCCGAGTTCTTAGGATTGAAGAGAGGCCTGTTGATCTAGAAGCGCCTTCTAGGATATAGATTGAATCTTTTAGAGTGCCTGGAATTACGATCCCATGGAATTCTGTCAAGAAGAAAAGGGTGTAAAAATGAAATGGTTCTCAGTCAGTTAAAAGGTTCCTTGAAAGCAATGGAATGATGGGAAGCATGGCAGCAAAGGGAGTTGTTATGACAATGCAGTAATGGAGAGCTTTTTTAGCACGCTGAAAAGAGAATGCATCAGAGGAAAGATTTACAGATAATCGTTTCCGAGGATACTGTACCAGCTGTCCCGACATAGTATACAGAAGTCCAAAGTTTGTCTTTCCCGTACTTTCTTTTGAGAAAAGGAAATTTGAGGCGTAACATTCTTGAGGTATAACCTTTCAACAGATTGGCAATAAAAGCTGGAGAATACCTGTGAGGTGCAGACACAAAAACGTAAACGTGGTCAATATCTGTTTCAATTGCAATAATAGACAATTTGTTCTTCTCGGCACATTCATAGATCAATCGCTTGAGTTCTTTCTGAACTTCCCCGAGAAGGATTTTTTTCTATACTTTGGAATCCAGACAAAGTGATAACCCGTCTGATAATGAGTCCATCTTGTTTTACCTTGCTGTAAACCTTGGTTTTTCATATTCCATATATATTATGGAAAAAGTAAAAATTATTCGACTAAAAAATCTATCCTCTAAAGCTAAGAGAATCCTACCGGAACCCACTCACTCAAACCAAGGGTGTACGAAAACTTGGGGCAGGGCGAAAAAAGGTGACCGAGGTTCGGAAAGATTTGAGTCAGACACTAGAAGGGGGTGGTCGATCCTTTGTCCCGAGGCGATCCAGAGTCTCCTCTCTGTTGGACTAGCAAAAGCATTAGAAAACTGACGTCAGAGCTATCAAAAAAAGGATATCGAGTTTGCAACCAAACGACTGCAAAACACTTTTGCGTAAGCTAGGTTATAGCCTACAAGCGAGTAAGAAAACTCTTGAAGGATCATCTCATGAAGATAGAGATTCACAGTTTAAATATCATCCATCAAAAGATCAACAGTTCAAGAAAATAGAACACGCATATCCAGGCAAGAAGAAGGTGCACATACTTTGTGATAATGCCCTTTACTATGGAAACAAAGTAGTGAATGAATTTCTGGTCCACTCAAAAATAGAGCTCCATTTTGTACCTCCATATAACCCGAACCTCAATCCAATTGAGAGGTTATGGAAATGGATGAAAGAGAGGGTAATCTATAATACGTATTACCAATATTTTGAAGAGTTTCGAAGCGCAGTATTGGGCTTCTTAGGCTTAGTTTCTGGTTTAGACCCGGAAAGACAGTTTGAAAAGAAGCTTCTATCAAAGGTAAGAGATCAGTTCATCCCGATTGACCTGGCC
The DNA here is from genome assembly GCA_030408485.1 of Candidatus Neptunichlamydia sp. Classification (GTDB taxonomy): domain Bacteria; phylum Chlamydiota; class Chlamydiia; order Chlamydiales; family Simkaniaceae; genus Neptunichlamydia. The sequence goes on from JAUHQH010000079.1 coordinate 2,593, forward strand.
ATAAAATAAATTTTCCAATTTTATTGGGTATAGATTGCCTTTCTTTATAAAAAGTTACACGTCTAAATCGGTTATTGATACGTATTAGAGGCGGCGAAAATCATGTTTTTGGAGCGATGGAGCAGTAATATTGGGGTCGGAAGCGATAAGAGAAAGTACATCCACGATAGATGGAGACCATCTGAGTCCTTTTCTGTAAATAATTCGGGAGGCTAAAAAGCAGGCGATAATGGCCTTTTTATGGATGGATGGGATCTCTCCAATGACTCGGTCTCGATACTTTTCAGCAATGAGAGGAGGGCAGAAGTTCAATAGAGATGTGATGAGAGGATCTTCAGGATTTGAAGCCAGAGAGATCGATTCTAAATAGTCGAGTAATTGGTAAGTGTAGGTGTTGATTTGCTCTGAGATCCTATCTGAAAGGTCTGTGAGAAATTCGCCGAGATCATCGCGAGATTTTAAGAGAAGGCGCGCTTCATCGCGCGCTTTTTCATCAATAATCGCAAGAATTTGTGGCATCAGAGCTTCTTTTTCTTTAAGAAACTCTTCCTCTGTCATCGTCAGACCTGCGAGGATTTCTAAGGAAGAACAAATGACCCCTCCTTTATTTGCTGAACTGTCTTTAATGATCAGAACTCCTAATTTTTCAAGTTCACGTCGTGCTTTAGGAGTGAGATAAAGGTTTGCTCCTTCAATGATTGCTCGAGAAGTCGGTTTTCCTTTGCTCAGAAAATCTTGGTAATTCTCACTATTTAATGTTCGAGGGCGTCCTCCTGCAGGAATAAAGATATCGGTTTCGACTTGGTGAAGATTGTGGCGGTAGAGGTGATTCATATCACTCCCTGAAAGCCAACGTTCCATCAGTTTTCCTTTTTCTTTCTTCCAACAAAGAGTTTTTTGAGTAAACGCGCTTTGTTCCTTTTTTGTATGAAGGTCTAAAAGGAAACTTCCCTCATGGAGTCTTTTAGGAGGGTAATAAGCAATCGGTTTTCCTTCTTTAAAAAGATCGATAAGGATAGAAAGATCGAGTCCTTTAGGATCAAAAATCGTTCCCGAAGCATCGGTGACTGCTAGAAGTTTTGCTGTCATCGGATATTTTTTATAGAGATTCAAGATTTGGTTTCCTGCTACATCTCCATCGGGTCCCCCTGAAATCTTGATTGTAAAAGGATCTTTTGCTGGATCGATTCCCATATAAAGAAGAACTTCTTCCATGTAGGCATTGACTCCTAAAGAAGTGACGCCATACTGCTTATGGTTAATTCCATAAACGGGTTTACTCGAGATAAAAGCAATCCCAGGAGTATAGCTTACCCGTTTGCTATATTCTGCAATCCATTCGATCATGATGTTGTGCATATTTTCATCGGGTCCCAGATAAAGGTATTCTGGTTTATCGAGATAATCGATCACATGTTTGGCTTTAAGAGTCCCATCTTCTTTGCAATTGACAAGAGTTGTGAGGCTATGGATATAAGCACGTTGTGTTTGATAAAGGTATTCGATCTTCTGGTGTCTTTTAAAGCTCTTAATTGTCTGATCGATTGCTATTTCTTCTAAGCCTGCTCCCTTGAGCTCTTTTCTATAGATTTGGACTTCTGTAAGGAGTTGTTCGTAAGGTTCTAAAAAGATGACTCCCTTGGCTCCACCTTCTGGAATATCTTTGTTCTTTTTTTGTTGCGTATAGGCGAGATTATAGCACTCCAAAAAGACGTGGTTCCTTTCTGCAATCATTTGTTCATACCGCTGAGGAAAAACGGTTCGAAGCCCTCCACGCGATAGGTCCTTAAAACGGATATGGAACCCAATAAAATGCATGCCTTGAATAAAAAAAATTCCATGGGGAAGTTCAGGGAAGAGTTCATGTCGTTGATAGGGAACATAGTTAAGATAGGTCGGATCGAGTCGAAAGCTTAATGCAGATTTATTGTTGCGGTAGAAGTTGTTTTTCAAAGTATATTCGACAAAATACATCGCTTGCTTGAGAATATTTTTTCGTCTGATATCATTGAGCTCATTACCTGTATCAAGATGATCCACGAGCATCATGAACTTTTCCCGCTCTCGCTTGTAACTTCCCATGTTACTTTTTTCGGGATGAAATTTGAGCTCAAAAGCTTTACAGATTTGAACTGTCAACTCGGGGTGGCGACAAAACCCTTCGATCACATTGCTGAGCGTGTATAAGTTGAGGTCGGCGTGAACGAGTGTTTGATGGACAAAGCTGGCTACACTCCTTAAAAGATTCCCAATGTTTCCTTTCAAAAGTCCCGGCTCTACGAAGATTTTTTCGATTTCATCTTCGTCTGGAAAGTGCTTTAGAGTCACAAGTTCTTTTAGAAAATCGTGTATATCGGCTTCTTCCCATGCAGCGTTTCCTTTCATTCCATGGAGTCCTAAGGACATGATTAAGATGGTGTTTTTGCTATACGGATCAACATAGGATGCTGTGACCCTTGTGATTTTTAATTGATGACGATAAATCGTTTTCGCAAGGCGGTAGAGGAACTTATGCTTTGGTGTATTACGCCAAGCTAGAACAATTTGCATTGAAGGAGTGTCTTTCTTTTTTTTCCAGTCCTCATTGTAGCGAACCTCATACTGGCAATAGTCACGGGTTCGGGCTCTAAAATACATATGAAGAGCAAGGATCAAACGCTCGGTCGAAAGAGAGCGGAGGAACAGAGGTTCCATTTGATTAATAAAGACTTCGAAATCTTTTTTAGAAATTTTGGGTTCTAATTGGATAAGACCTTGAAAGCTTTCTTCTCCATTTTCTTTACTTAAAATTTCTCTGCTTTCTAAACTTTTCGTTTCATCATAAGAAGTAAAAAAGATCCTCGCAATAATGAGTCGTTTTTTGACTCCTGGAAATGGAGGGGGCTTGGAAGAAATAAAGGTATAGTAGTTCTTAATCCCAAAGAGGTTAAATTTTTTCAGGATTTTCATGTCGGCATCTGGAGAATCAAGAATCAGTACAAAGGCTTCATTTTTGAGTTGAATCTGACAATAATAATCGAGAAGGGAAAATCCCATTAAATAATGGGCAATGAGCATATATTGTTTAGGCTCAATCTCATCAAAAAATCTATCAGGCATATGCCCTTGAAGCCAAACATAATACTGTTCGAACTGCTGGCTTTCGAACTGAACCGCTTTTTTCTTAGAGTGCTTATCTTTCTTATCGGGCCTTTTCATCCCATCCTATTCATAATGAATCAATAATCGAGGAAGCATTAGGAATCCCTTCTACCTCCTTCAAGCTCACCATACAAATTAGGCTAATTTTTTCAAAGAAATGGCTTGGGTTATTTGCGGAGAAGGCGAAGACTATTGAGTCCAACAAGGACTGTCCCTCCTTCATGGAGGACAACGGCAAGCCAAAAGGGAATGAATCCTAGAAGAGCGGGAATTGTGGCTAAGAAGATGACACCGAGGGCGAGGGTGAGATTTTGTCGCACGATCCCTATTGTCTTTTTGGCTTTTTTATGAAGCCATGAGATTAAGGTAATATCATCTTGGAGAAGGACGATATCAGAGGCATCGATTGCGGTCGCGCTTCCGATTTTACCCATTGAGATTCCTACACTGGCACGCATAAGGGCTGGGGCATCATTGATCCCATCGCCCACCATGGTTAAATGCTTCTCTTTTGAAAGTTTGGAGATGATATCGAGCTTATTTTCAGGGCGGAGATCTGTATAGGTTTTATCGATTTGAAGTTCTTTAGAAACGATTTGCGCACTCTCTTCATTGTCACCAGTGAGCATTGTGATTTCAAGTCCCTTATCTTTCAAAGTATCGACGACTTGTTTCACCCCTTCTCTTAAAGTATCTTCAAAGCGAAAATCGAAAAGAGAATGACCTATTTGAAGAAAGGAAACCATCGACCCCTTTTTGTTCAGAGGTTGATCAGGGGAGATAAAGGCTTCATTTCCAATTTTTACTTCTATGGTTTTTCCCTGGAGGATTACTTTTCCTTTAAGGCCAAAGCCTGAAACAGATTGAAAATCTTCAATGGTTCCAGGGACAATCTTTTTCTGATCGGCAAATTGGCAGATGGCTTCGGCCATCGGATGGGTGACATATCTTTCTAAGGCAGAGGCAACACTGAGCGCTTCTTCAATAGAATAGTCAGAAATTCCAATCGGTTCAACGCCAATGCAGGTCAATTTCCCTGTTGTGAGAGTTCCCGTTTTATCAAAAGCAATCGCATGACAATCTGCAAAGGCATCCAAGGTGACTCCACCCTTTAAGAGAATTCCTTTGCGAGCACAGGCATTGATGGCACTAAGATAGGCTGTAGGAGTTGCGATGATGAGGGCACAAGGAGAGGCTGCAATGAGGAAGGTGAGAGCGCGATAGATCGATCCTTCAGTTCCAAAGTAAGGAATCGAAAAAATCCACGGGAGAGCAAGAGCAAAAAGAAAGAAAAAAGAAATAATTGTTGTCGCATACGGCTTCCCAAATTTATCGAGAAAACGTTGCAACTTGGGTTTCATTGCTTGCGCTTCGTCAATCAATTTGATGATTTTAGAGAGGGTGGATTCTGCACTTGTTTTGGTCACTTCAACCGTAAGGGTTCCATCAAGGTTGCGGCTCCCAGATTGGACCTCATCTCCTTCCGTTTTTGAGACAGGTACACTTTCACCGGTTAGGTGGACGAGGTTTACGAATGAGCTTCCAGACACAACCTTTCCATCAAGAGGGACAACTTCTCCAGCTCGGATCAGTAGGTGAGTTCCGACATTGATTTCTCGTACCGATTTTTGAAAGAGGGTCCCATCTTTTTCTAAGACCATTCCTACGGTTGGAGAAAGGTGATGGAGATTGATTAATGCCCCTTTTGCTTTTTTGGAAACTGATTCTTCCATTGCGCCTGAAAAGGCAAACAGAACAAGGAGGAGCCCTCCCTCCATTTGACTTCCAATCACAAAAGAAAGGAAGGCGGCCATTGTCATTAAAACATCAATATTGATTTCTAAATTTTTTATATCGTCAAAGGTGCGCAATATAGCAGGTGTTCCAGCTAAAAAATAAACAAAGAGCAAAAAGAAATAGGAAAGGTCGATCATGAAATAAGAAGTGATATAAGCACAGAGAAGAAAGAACCCTGCAGTCAGAGAACTTTTTAAGCTGAGGTTGTGTGCCCATTTTCTTGATTTCTTTTCGAGGAAAGGGCTGATGCTTTCTTCGAGACCCGAAGTAAAAAATTCATCGAAAATATAGGGGGAGTTAGAGGAAGACATGATGAATCCATTTTGCAATAAGATAAATGCTAACAGTTGATAGAATCCCTACAGCCAAATTCCAAACCAAGGACTTTATCGATTCATTTCCTTCGCGTTTGCTAGCAATGAGAGTCACAGCGCTAAAAAGAAGAATCAAAACAATGAGGATCCCTAAAAAACCTCCAATAAAGAACCCTAAGAGCATGCCTAATAAAGAAACAATCACTCCAAGACCTGCCCCTGCTGCTTGCTTCAAAGGATGTTCATAGGTTTCAAGTGTGAGTCCCAGTTCTTCTTCAAGCATCACACGAAGAAGGCGATTATCATCAGCCATCAGAACTTCGATCACTTGTTCTAAAAGTTTTCCTGTCAGTCCTTTTTGCTGGTACATTGCTGTGAGTTCTTCTTTTTCTTGAGCACGGTGGTGCTTAATTTCCCATTGCTCTTGCTGAATTAACCGATGGAGACGTTCCAAATGGACCCATCCTAATAGGCTACTCCGCCCCAGTTTCCAAAAAAGCCAGCCAATGGAAAAAAGACCTAGAACCCATAAAGTTTTACCTAGTGGGATGCCAAACTGAGATAGGAGGATCCACATTCCAATGAAAAGAATCGAAGTTTCTTTAAAGCTGTCTGCAAACGCAGACAGGTAGCCAGGCATCTCTGTCTCATGAACTTCTGAAGTCGCTTTTGCCCCTTTTTCTCGAGCGGCTCGCAAATGCTCAGCGACTTTCTTTCCTTCAAAATGTTTATAGTTTTCAGACATGTGTCCATTCTAACTTGAAACGATTCAGGCTTCAAGGATTGATTTGAGAAGTTTGCAAAGATTGAGATGATCATTGATAGCGATCATTTCTCTTGCAGCATGCATGGAGAATTGAGCCAAACCAATATCAACGGTTTGAATCCCTGTGCCTGCAGCAACAATCGCTCCAACGGTACTTCCACAGGGAAGGTTAGATTCCGAAGCAAAAGATTGATAAGGAATTTTTTTCTTTTGACAGATTTTAACAATCTTGGCAGCGGTCAATCCACTTGTTGCATAGCGTTGATTTGCATTGTATTTAAGAACAATCCCTTCTCCGATTTTAGGGGCATTCTCTTCGTCATATTTCCTCTTATGCCCTGGATGATAGGCATGGGTCATATCGATCGAAATCACCCCAGAACCTTGCTTCATCCGGAGGAAATCTTCTTCCTCCATTTTATAACTTAAGGTAATTCGTTTGAGGATGTCGATGAAGAAAGGGGAACTAGCTCCTTCATCGCTTCCTGAACCCACTTCTTCATGATTCCAGAAAATAGCCATTTGGATCGTATTTTTAGGATGTTTCTCAATAGCAAGGAGAGCTAGAAGTGATGCATGAGCACTTCCCAAATTATCGATCCGATAGGAGGCGATAAGATCGGAATGCAATCCTAAGATTCTTGGAGGATCAAACGGAACTAAGTAAAGGTCGCTTCCTAAAACGGTCGTTGTTTTTCGTCCGAGGAGCTCTTCGAAAATCTTCTCAGGATTTTTATCTTCCCCTCCCATTCCTATAAGAGGGCACAAATGGTGTTGCTTATCAATTTTTTTGGGTTTTTCATTAGCTTCTCTTTCAAGGTGGATAGCAATCCCAGGGATCATGACGGGAGCATTTTCTAAAAAAAGGAGGTCTTGTTCTGCTTCATCTCCCCCTTCAACTAAAATGCGTCCGGCAATCACAAGGTCGCGGTTCATCCATGTGCTTAAAATGGGACTACCGTAAGTTTCCACACGAAGGAAAGGGAGATCATCTTCAATAAAAACAGGATGAGGTTTTAATTTTAAAGCAGGGCTATCGGTATGAGACGCTAAGATCGTTGCTTTATGAGGAATTTCTTTGGGAAGGATAAAAGCACAAATCGATCCGCCACGCTCAACAAAGTAACACTTACTAGGCTTCAATTCCCATTTCTCTTGTTCATCAAGGGGAGTATAATCTTGTTGTGCTAACCGATTGCCAATTTCTTGTGTGGCATGCCAAGCAGTGGGGCTTCCTTTTAAAAAGGAGAGAAGATGGCTAAGTGGATCGAAGTTCATAAACCCGTTTCACTAGTGTAAATGATTAATTTTTTCCAAAGTTTCCGTTTGATTTTGATGCACATACGTATAAAAGTAGGGCAAGAAATCAAACGGAAACTTTGGAAAAAAGAGGTAAAAAGAAAAGGTTTAGAATTGTGGGATGGGTTCATATTTCCACATTCTACATAAATTCTTTTCTTTTATCAAAAGAAAAATCTTTGTTGAGAACTCATGATAGGTGTACAATGG
>JAUHQH010000080.1 GCA_030408485.1 Candidatus Neptunichlamydia sp.
ATGTGTATAAGAGACAAGATGAATATGAACTAAAACTTGCTTCAATATCGTCTAATTTATCTTTAGTTATTTCTATAAATCTAAAGAGACTGTTTAACGCACCTATTTCTTGTGTTTGAATATTTTTGTTCTCTAAACCAACCATTTGGCTAGTGTTCTGTATTGAATTCATTTACTCTGTTAGAAACCTCGCTTTTTTGTCTTAATAAATTAATTGGGATATCTCCCTGTAGTCATCCTATGTGCAAGCATGTTAATATTCGGGACATAAAAAAACAAGAAGGATAGCAAATAGACTTGCTTGCGATTTAAATCTTTAGATCCTTTTGATAAAGTCTTTTTAGAAGAATGTATGAAGGAGCCCCAGATGATTAGAGGATTGTTAAAACGAGCTAAACGGAGAAGAACAGACCATGAGAGCTATAACGGGCGTTAAGTATTAGTCTGTTTAATGAGTTGACTATTTTCTTTGGTCAAGCTGGTTTTTGATTCAGCGAATAAAAAGGAGAGAATCGGCGGTATTGGGGGTAGACGTAAAGGGATATTAAGAGAGATGGAAGGGAAAGTTTTCTTCATCTTGTTTTATCTAAAGGTTCACGGGCTTCGACTTTTGTCTTTCTTGGGGTTATAGGGACCGTTTTTTTACTTACCAATATTTTAGTCACAACTTAAAAAGCTCAAAGGTTTCAAGATTTATCTGAGTTTATTCAGTGAATGGACTACTGAGAAGGATCCATTAAACTACAGACTTGAAGATAATCATTTTTTCAGGTAAGATCATCAGACTAAGAGTGAATGAAGGAACCATAGAATGACCAACTCTGTGATCAATAAAAGTCTGAAAGAACTTCTTATCGATTATCTTAAGAGACGCAAAAAGGCTGATCTCTTGACCACTTACTTTTTCTTCCTCGAGAAAAAGTACAATATCCAACCTGTTCTTTTCTTAAGAGAAAAAACCATTTTTCAAAGTAAAACCGAACTTTTAAAGAAGCTTGAAGATGAAGGAAGACTCTGGCGTGAAACTGAGATCATGATTCAAGTCGGAACACAATCTGTCAATGAAGCGACTAGAAAGATCTACATCTGCCCTTTTACTGGAAAAGTGTTTGGAGATAATACCCATCCTAATCCTCAAGATGCGATTTATGATTGGGTCTCTAAATGTCCAGAAAATAAAGAGCGTGTCGATGGAATGAAAGTTAAGAGGTTCTTTGTGTCGGAAGATCCTGAAGTGATCAAGAATTACATCCAGAAAAGACGAGAGCCGATTACAAAAATCGTTTTTTCTTCAGGTGTAACTGGAAAACTCTTCAATAGTAAGAAAGCTGTCATCGATGACTTTGAAGAGAATCAGCTTAAATCAATGGAGCTTGTTGACGTCCCAGGACAAAACCGGTTCAAAATTGAAGAGCACTTTCTCTCCTTTATCCAAGAACAACTCGATGATTCCAAAATTTCTGGATTCATCGATGAAATGAGTAAGCACAATGAGTTCAAAACTCATGTCGAGCGCTGGATCGAAGAAAATCAATAAACACCTCTCAGCGTCATCTGAGGAAACTGAGGCTATTGGGCGAAAAATCGCGTGCGCGCTCCAATTTGGATCAATTGTTTGTCTGACCGGCGATCTTGGCGCAGGCAAGACAACTTTGACTAAAGGGATCGCTTCAGAAATCACGGGAATTTCACCCCACCATATTAATAGCCCCACCTTTACTTATCTTAATATCTATGAAGGAAATCAGACCCTTTATCACTTCGATTGTTATCGATTGAAAGACAGTGACGATTTTTTAGAGTGGGGATTTGATGAGTACTTTGGAGAGTTTTGTTTAATCGAATGGCCTGAAAAAATTGAAGAGGTTTTACCAAAAAAGCACATCCTTATCACGATTGAATATGATGGTGAGGATAAAAGGGTGATTTCTTATGAAGAAAGTTGAATTCAAATCAGCACAGTTTTTAACCTCAGCATTAAAAACCGATGAACTTCCCGAACTAACGCTGCCCGAAATTGCAGTCGTCGGGCGGTCAAATGCGGGAAAATCTTCTCTGATTAATCATCTCCTGCACTCAAAAAAAGTCGCGAAGGTTTCTTCAACACCAGGGAAAACACAACGGATTAACTATTTTGTCATCGATGAATCTCTTCTCCTTGTGGACCTGCCTGGTTATGGATATGCAAAAACATCAAAAACTCTCCAAGAAGAATGGGGTGTTTGGATCGATAAGTATTTAAAAGAACGGGGATTGAAGCTGATTCTTTTTCTTTTAGATTCTCGTAGAGAACTGACTGAAGAAGATCGGCAATTTTTGGAGTGGGTATTCTATGAAAAAATTCCCCTTCTTCTTGTTCTTACGAAGGGTGATAGGCTCTCGCAAAAAGAAAAACATGCTGCTTTTAAACGGATTGAAAATGAGAAATCTTTGAGTGGATTCCCTCCTCTCCTGTCTTCTGTGAAAGAAGGTAAATGTAGACAGGTACTCATTCATGAGATCAATCGGGTATTATGGGACTAGTAAATAAAGATACTTTTGTCTGTTTCGATTGTGAAGCAACGGGGCTCGATCCAGAAAAAGACCGCATTATTGAAATTGCAGCAGCGAAGTTCACGTTTGATGGAATCGTTGAGTCGCGTGAAGACCTGATTAATCCAGGGATCTCAATTCCTCAACATACAATAGAAATTCACCATATTACTAATGATATGGTTCGAGGTAAACCTGCAATGAAAGAGGTTTTGAAAGACTATTTAGACTTTATAGATGACCATATTGTTGTCGGACATGCGATTCCCTTTGATCTTGCCATTCTTGACAACGAAGCCAAACGGGCAAACGTCGGATCTAACCTATCAATTCAGCGTCATTTAGATACGCTTCGATTAGCTCGTCTTTATGGAGAAAGTCCAACAAACTCTCTTGAAAGTCTTCGGAAACACTTCAATATTAAAGCAGAAGGAGCCCATCGTGCGATGAGTGACGTTCTGGTGAATGTTGAGGTTTTTAAACACTTAAGTCAAACATTCAAAACGACTGGAGAAATCCTTAAAAGACTTGAAAAACCCGTTGCTCTTAAATTAATGCCTCTTGGAAAACATAAGGGGCGTCTCTTTCGTGAAGTTCCTATTAAATATCTATGCTGGGCTGCCAACCAAGATTTTGATCAAGACCTTCTCTTTTCTCTTCGCTCTGAATTAAAAAAAAGAAGAGGTGGAAACCAGTTTTTACAAGCTGCTAACCCCTTCTCAGAATTATAGAATCATGGTAAAGGTTGTTTCATGGACAAACTTTCATTGCAAGATTTAGACATTCACGGAAAAAAAGTTTTAATGCGGGTTGATTTCAATGTTCCCTTAGACGAACATGGAGCAATCAGCGATGACACCCGTATTGTTTTGACTCTTCCTTCTATTCAATACATATTAGCTCAAGGCGGCCGCCTAATTCTAATGAGTCATTTTGGACGTCCAAAAGCGGAAGTGAATCCTGAATTTTCTTTAAAACCTTGCCGAGAACAACTTAGCATTCTCCTCGAACAAGATGTACAATTCTCTCCCGATTGTACTGGAGAAGAGACGATTAAACTTGCTGAGAGTTTAAAACCTGGAGAAGTTCTCCTTCTTGAAAACCTCCGTTTTCAAGAAGGAGAAGAACACCCTGAAAAAGACCCTTCATTTGCAAAAGCTTTAGCTTCCCTGGGAGAAATTTATGTCGATGATGCATTTGGAGCGGCCCATCACTCTCATGCTTCAACAGTGACAATCACAGAATATTTTCCTAAAAAATGTGCCATGGGATTTCTGATGGAGAAAGAGATCTCCTATCTTTCAAAAGTTGTTCTTAATCCTAAACGCCCCTTTTATGCAATTATCGGCGGTGCAAAAATAGGAAGTAAAATAGGAGTGCTCAACACTCTCCGTCAGAAAGTCGATACAATTTTCATTGGAGGAGGAATGGTTTTTACATTCTTAAAAGCAAAAGATATTCCTATCGGAGACTCTATTTGCGACGATGAAAAACTAGATGAAGCAAAACAGTTTCTCAAGAACTGTGAAAAGCAAGCAATTCAAGTCCACCTCTCCATCGATATTGTGATTACCAATGAAACAGAAACACAAATAATTTATGTAAAAGAAGGGATTCCTGATGGATGGAAAGGAATGGATGTAGGGCCTCAAACGGTTGAAACCTGGTCAGACGACCTTAAAAAAGGGGCCACAATTTTCTGGAATGGTCCGATAGGAGTATTTGAGGAACCTGTTTTTGCTCATGGAACAAATCGATTAGCTCAAAATTTATCTATGATGCAAGGAGAAGTCATCGTGGGTGGTGGAGATTCCATTGCAGCTATTAACAAGCTTCAGCTTCAAAAAAGTTTTGCCCACCTTTCCTCCGGTGGAGGAGCCTCCTTGGAGTTTATTGAGAATGGGACGCTACCAGGAATTGAAGCTCTTACTAATAAATAATTCAGATTGTCAAATATTGCTTCCCTGTTATAATGGAACCCCTAAATGTGCTCTTTATACAGGAATAAGATGTTAAAAAACCTTGCGAAGCGAGGACAACTGTGGTACTAGCTCTCACCTTGGATAAAAAATTCTTTTTTTCTCCATCAGGTAAAGCAACTTCTTGCGACTTTTTTAAATTCTCAAATTTTCTCTAGGAGCTTTATGTCATCAGAAACAAGCGGTGAATTTAGCCGTATTCGCACCTTATTATGGCCGATCCATCGATGGGAAATTAAAAAGGTTTTTCCTCTTCTCATTCTTTATGCGCTTATTTGTTTTAATTATCACCTCTTGAAAGCTGAAAAAGATACCCTCGTCATCACCGCTAATGATGCAGGAGCGGCCGTCATCCCCTTTATTAAAATTTGGGTGATCTTACCAATGGCTATGTTAATCACTTTTCTCTTTACACGCTTGTTCAATAAGTTTTCTCAGGAAAAAGTTTTTTATATTATGACTGGGAGCTTTTTAGCATTTTTTGCACTCTTTGCTTTTGTCCTATTTCCTTTTCGGGATCTCATTCACCCCCATGAACTTTGTGATCACCTTGAATCAATCTGTCCCCAAGGGTTTGCAGGTCTGATTGGAATGTTCTGTTATTGGTCGTTTACCCTATTTTATGTGATGGCAGAGCTTTGGGGGACAGTGATCATGTCTGTTCTCTTCTGGGCTTTTGCTAATGAAATTATGACCGTTAAAGACGCTCAACGTTTTTATGGAATATTGGGTGTGGGAGCCAATGTTTCTTCGATTTTTGCGGGTCAAATTGCAATCTTCGTTTCAAATCAGTTTTTTGATCTTTCTTTTATCTTTGGTTCAGATACTTGGAGGCAAAGCCTTGGACTCGTTACCACAATCGTTATCTTTACTGGGCTTCTTTCTATTGCACTTTTCCGCTGGTATACCACTTGCGTCATTCATGGCGACCCAAGGATGAGAGAAGTCTACACAAAGAACCATCACGAACGTAAGAAAGTTAAGATGGGAATGCGGAAGAACTTTGCTTATCTTGCGAAATCAAAATACCTCCTCTGTATTGCTGTTCTTGTCATTGGATTTAATGTTGCTGTGAATATGGTAGAAATCATCTGGAAGGATCAAATCCGTCTTGTCTATCCTAGTCCTAACGAATTTAGAGCTTATATGGGGAGTGTCGTTAAGTATATTGGATTCCTCTCGACATTTGTTGCCATCTTCATCAGTGGAAACTTGATTCGAAAAATGGGTTGGACGTTCAGCGCTTTAATCACACCTGTAGCTCTCCTCATAACAGGAATATTATTCTTTGGAATCCTCCTTTTCCAAGATAATCCGACTCTTAACGCTTGGAGTGCTGCTATTGGTTTTACGCCTATTGCAATCGGATCTATTCAAAACATCTTCTCAAGAGGGTGTAAATATACTCTTTTCGATACAACAAAAGAGATCGCTTTTATCCCTCTAAGCTCTGAGTCCAAGTTCAAAGGAAAGGCTGCTATTGACGGGGTCGGTTCTCGATTAGGAAAAACGGGAGGATCGATTATTCACAGTGGACTTCTCATGATTTTTGGAACGATTTCTCTTAGCACTCCTTTTGTTGGAGCGTTCCTCCTCCTAGTCGTTTTAGGATGGATTATTGCAACTAAATCTCTTGGGAAACAATTTAATCAGCTGGCTGCTCAGGATGAAGAGCTCGATATCAATGAGGAAACTCCTACCTCTTTAGGAGGAGAACACACTCCTCAGCACATTTCTGCTAGACCAACATAACAACTGAACAAAGTCTAACCTGTATAAGTCGAGGGGTTCCTTAGGGTCGATTTGAAGTCGACTCTCATCTTAACTCAAGGGCTCACCTTCTTACTCGCCAATGTATGACTGAATCATCTCATCTGTAATATTTCCTGAGCTCACCGCTAAATAAAATAACCTCTGCTTCAAAAATGCCTTCCCCAGAAAATCTTCTTCAAGGAGTTATTGAAAGTTGGAAGATTTTTCGGATAAATTAAGATTTTCGGCGCCCATTCAACTGCGAAGTGGGACAAAAGCCAAAATAAAAACTGGTCAGAGATGATTAAAACCCCTACGGTGATTTTTATAGTAAACATCGTAGGAGGAGTTATGCTAAAGGGCTAGGGATCAGAGATGCCAGTTATATACCTTAAATAGGAAGAGGAGAATCTATTTATCGAGAGGTGAATCGAAATAGTGGTGAGTTAAGATATCGCTATGAACAAGCCGATAGGAAAGGAAGAGCAAGACGTTATCAGGTCAGTCATCGCAGAATAAAGATGAAAGGAAGAATAGTTTCCATTATAAAGGAGAAATTGAAAATACAATGGAGCGTTGAACAAATATCAGGATGGCTTAAGAGATGGGGGTATACAAAATGTGTCAGTCGTGAAACGTATCTATAAATACGTCTGGGAAGAAAAACGGATAAGAGGATCGCTATATAAAGAGCTTAGACATACTGGAAAAATAGATATAGATGAAAGACCGGAAATTATATAAGAAAAAAATCGTTTGGGCAACTGGGAGATTGATACGATTATAGGC
>JAUHQH010000081.1 GCA_030408485.1 Candidatus Neptunichlamydia sp.
CAGATGTGTATAAGAGACAGTTCTATAACCTTTGAGATAAGGATAAAAGAAAGTCTCATGCACAAAAAACCGATTGTTACCCTTAGTAACTCTGTTGAAACATTAGTCCATCTTCTTGGAGAACGCCTTTTTTTAAAGAAGGGCAATCCCTTCGAAAAAAAAATTGTTCTTCTTCCTGATCTCAGTTTGAAACACTCACTCATGACTTCCTTTGTTTCGGATGAAAAACTCGATGTTGTTTTAGGCATTGATTTCATAGAACTTGGTTCTGGGCTCCAAACCCTTTTTAAGCTTTGTGCAAAAAAAAAACTCCTTTTCCCACCATTTGACCTTTTAACACTTCAGCTAGAAGCTCTTATCGATACACCAGGCCTTGCTCCCAAGTTAGCTATTGAGTTTCTTAAGTATGGAAAATATGGAGGCCCATTTCTAAAAAAATGGCGAGAAGATTCCTGGCAAAAAAAGCTTTGGGACCAAGTCTTTTCAAAATGGAATTATCCCTATCAACTTCTTGAAACATCTCTAAAAAAACCTAGTCAGAGAATTGAAATTCATCTCTTTAACTTTCCTTTTCTGCCAAAACTATATCACCTCTTTTTCGAGAGACTCGCGCAATATTTTCCTATTTATTACTACCAGTTTTCTCCTTGTCAGGAATTTTGGTCGGATACTGTAACGGATTATGAGAAAATGCACCTTCTTGAAAAAGATAAGCAGCTTTCTCTTTACTTAGATCAAGGACATCCTATTCTCTCAAATCTAGGAAAGATGGGAAGAGAGAGTTTTCGTATTTTAGAAGAAGAGGATTTTACTTTTGATGAACACTATGTCTCAACCGCTTGCTCTTCCTACTTATCCTATCTTCAGAGCGATATCCTAAACTTTAAACATACAAAGCCTAAAAAAGATGCATCTCTTCTTCTTCTTCCTGTGCCGACTAAATTGCGTGAAGTTGAAGTTCTTTATACAAAGCTTCTTCAGTTAAATATAAAGCCGTCTGACATCCAAATTTTTGCTCCAGATATTTCTTCCTATGCGCCTCTAATTGAACTTGTGTTTAAATCGGAAGAATCTCCTTTCGATTTCACGATTTATGACCTACCAGAAAGCCCCGTTTTTCAAGCCTTTTTTGATCTACTTTCTTTAGACCGTTTTAAAACTGTTGATGTTTTTAAACTCTTTTCAAGTCCCTACTTTGCCTCTCTCTCGGAAAAAGAAACAAAACTTTTCAAGTCTTGGATTGATCAGAGTGGAGTCAAATGGGGTGTGGATAGAACTCATCGAAAAGACCTTTTGCCAAACATTATTGATGAAACAGAAAGTGGAACATGGAAAGAAGCTTTTGACGCTCTTTTGGCAAACCTAATTTTTATTCCAAGGAAACCTACCGACTGGGACCTTCCCTATTTGGACTTTTCAGATGCTGAGACTTTGGGAAAAGGAATAACGCTTATTGAATATATTCGAGCTGATTTAGACTTTTTAAAGTCAGCCCATTTGTCTGGTGAAGAATGGGCAGACCATCTTCTTGTTCTTTTTAATCGCTATTTCAATGCGGAAGAAGAAAACTTTATATCCTTCCAAGAAAAAATTCTCCTTTTAAAAGAAGTTGAGGGATCTTTTTCTTTTTCCAACATTAAACGTTATTTAATGAACTGTCTTAAACAAAAAAGAGGGGTTCGGACGACTAAAAATTTAGAATCTTTAACCTTTAGATCTCTCCGCCCAGGAGCGATTTCTTCATCAAAAATCATTGGTCTTTTAGGAATGCACGAAGGCGCTTATCCTCGTCCTTATGTTCCTTCCTCCTTGAATTTACTCGGAAAAGAAAGTGATTATTGTCCAACGCCTCCAGATGAAGATCGTTACCTTTTTCTCCAGGTTTTAATGAGTGCTCAAGAAAACATCTTGATCACCTACCAAAACTTAAGTGATGAAGATGGAAAAGAAAGACCTCCTTCAATCCTTATTCAAGAGCTTGATCCTAAAGTTGAAACCCATCCCCCTTTTCCTTTTCATCACCATTACTTTTCAAGTTCTAAAACCTATCCGTTGCGCCATTATGAAGCTGCTCAAGCTTACTATAAAGGAAAAGAAAAACTTCCTTTTATCCCAGAATATCTATATGCAAAACCTCTTCCTAAACCCCAAGTCAAAGAAACGATCACTTTACAAGATCTTGCACGTTTTGCAAAAAACCCCATCCGTCTTTATTTCAATCATATACTAAACCTTTATCTCCATTATAAAGATAATACGGATGAAGAGTTTTTCCTTTCTCCGCTTCAGAAATATAAACTTCTTCAAGCAGAAGCATCGATTAATCAGGCTGGAGATCGTGGCAAACTCCCTCTTGGACGTTTTAAAGAGATTGCAGAAAAGAAAATCAAAAAAGAATGGGAAAGAATTGTTCCCATCGAAACCCACCCCTATTCCTTAAAAAATTTTGAAGGAACTCTTGAAATAGCAGAAGAAGGATTTCCTTTTTTAGGAACTGCTAAACTCTATGATCTCATTAAAATTTACCCCTTATACCTTGCGCTTTGTGTTGAAAACCTCATGCCTCTTATCCTCTTAAGAGAAAACAAAAGGTTAGAATTAAAAAGAGAGCCTCAAAAGGCTCTTGAAGATTATCTCAACTATTACTTTCTTGCTCAAGAGACTCCCTCGCCACTCATCCCATCGTTTGCAGAAGCCCTTTTGAAAAAAGATGTGAACGTGCTTGCTTCACGGATTAAAAATGCTCCACCCGACCCTTATCTTACCCCTATTTTTGCTTCACCTGAAACATATGATTCGCAAGTCATTTTCGATACCTGGTCTCCTCTTCTTCGAAAAACTTTTGAACCTCTTTTGGAGATGGTCAAATGAAAACTTTTGATGTTTTAGATCCTCAAACCCCACTTCTTGGACACCATCTATTGGAAGCTTCAGCTGGAACAGGAAAAACCTTTGCAATCGAGCATATCACTGCCCGTCTCATCCTCGAACATGACTTTGCTCTTGATGAAATTCTTATTGTGACATTTACTCGTGCAGCAACCCGCGAATTAAAAACACGCATCCGAAAAACCCTCAAAAGCAAATCTTCGTCGTTTAACCTTGACCGAGCACTTTCTCTTATTGACCAAGCTCAGATCTATACCATCCATGGTTTTTGTTATCAGATGCTGACCGAATATACTTTTGAATCCCAGCTGGGCTTTGCTCTTCTTTCAGAAGAAGAATCGGATTATCGTGAAATTCTAAAGAACCATATCACCGATTTTTTTCGAACGTCACTCAATCGCTGTGAATATAGTACCGCTCAACTTGCTGCACTTCCTGGAGACAAAGAAAAGCTCATCCATAAAGTTCTTTCTCTTTTAGAAAAAGAAGGGGAGTTTCCCTCCTATCCCACTTTTAAAGAAGCCTATCATTCTTACTTAAGTGTTCGGGAAACCCTTTCTCCAATTGCTCTTGAACAGCTTGAGTTTAATAAAATCAAAGATCAAAGTGGAAACCTTAAACCTCCATTTGATACTCAATGGAACCTTCTCCAAAAAGAAGTCCTTTCCTTTGAAGAGTTTGAAACCTTAACTGCAGAACCCTCTCTTCTTAAACACTGGATCCCAGATAACCTTTCTAAAAAAAACTCATTGGATCCTACCACGCTTTACAAGTTTCGCGATGCCCTTATTCCTATTCTTGAACCGATGAGTTCTCCTCTTTGCACCTTAGTGCGGATTGCTCGGACCGTTCGAACAACTGCCAGACAAGCCCTCGAAGAAAAAGAAATTTTAGCACCAAACGACATCCTGAAAAAAATGGAAGAATGTTTAAAAATTCCCGCTTTCCATTCCAAAGTTCGTAGTCGTTACCGTGCTGCTATTATTGATGAATTTCAAGATACCGATCCGATTCAATGGAACATCTTTAAAACCCTTTTTATCGATGATCCTATTCCCGCTTTATACCTAGTCGGTGATCCTAAGCAATCGATTTATTCCTTTCGCTCCGCAGACATCTATACCTACCTTAGTGCCCAAGAATCGGTTCCTCAAAAAGCTCATCTCGATACCAATTACCGATCCGATCCCAAACTTATTCAGGCGCTCAATCACCTCTTCTCACAAAACAAAGAATTCCTCTCGCTTCCGGATGCACCTCTTCTCTTTCATCCAACCAACTATCCCGAAACTGAAGACCGCGCTTTCCCAGATAATAAAGATGCCATCCACTACTTTATCTACAAAACAGAAAAAAAACGGGAGAAAACATGGCCCTCTCCTGCCATCGAACAATCAGTCTTTTTCCCCTTTATTGCTTCTGAAATTTATTCTCTAACAAAGTACAACTTTAACTTTTCCGATTTTGCAATCCTTGTCAAAGATCGTTATCAAGCAGCCCGTCTTAAAAATTATCTCGAATCCCAAAACATTCCAACTCAGTCCAAAAGTACTGAAGCGGTTATCAACACTCCCACTTTTAATCTTATCCGCTCCCTTCTTGAAGCTCTTATTCATCCAATGGAGATTACTGTAAAAAGGTTTCTTTCCTTTTCCACAACCCATCATGAGATCAAAAATAATGAAAAACTTCTTACCAAAACCCTTGCTCAATTCTCACGACCTCAAACTCTCCAAGAAGCACTCCGCACTTTTTATAGTCCTAACGATCTCGATGCACATAGTGACTATCTTTTTCTCTCAGAACTTCTCCTTCAGCATCAAGCCAAAACTCATGCTACATTTCCAGAACTCCTTGATTTCCTTCTCATACAAAGAGAACTTCCTCGACAACCCCTTTCTGACCCTAACTCTGTCACAATCATGACGATTCATATGAGTAAAGGACTCGAATTTAATATTGTTTTTGCTCTCGGACTTCTCAATCGTTACACGGGGCGCAAAGATTTCATTCGTCACCAAAAAAAGTGGCTTCTTTTTGAACCCAAACATGCAAAATGTCACATTGCTTTACAAAATCAAGAAGCAGAGAAACTCCGTCAACTCTATGTTGCACTGACCCGTGCAAAACACCGCCTTTATATCCCTCTTCTTGTCGATACCTCACACTCGCCCATTCCACTCGGACAAGCCTCACCGCTCGAGCTTTTCAAGCCCATTCCCACCGATGCTACCGATCTTTCTCCACAAAAACTCATCCTCCCCAAACCTCAATCACCTACCCTTCAACCTCCACTTCCGCTTAAGCAAAGCTATCCCCCACGTTTCCTCCATTCCTACTCTTCTCTTGCACAGACCCATCACGTTCCACAACCAGAACTCATTCACGAACTTCCCAAAGGACCTGAAACTGGAATCATCCTTCACTCCCTTCTTGAAACAATTTTACGAAATCCTAATATCGATATCCCCAACCTTCTTAAACAAGAACTTCCTTCCCACTTTCCCTACGAACCCACCCTTGGATTAATGCAAAATGCCCTTCATACACCCCTTGCTCCCCACTCCTTTACCATAGCTCAAGTCAAACATTGTTATCCCGAAGTTGAATTCTTATATCCCGATCCCCCTAACTACATCAAAGGGTATATCGATCTGATCTTTTTCCATCAAAACCAATACTTCCTTCTCGATTGGAAAACAAACCTGCTTCCCTCATACGATCTCTCTAATCTCCAACAAGCCATGACAGAACACGACTATCACCTCCAATCTTCCCTCTACCAAACAGCTCTCTCCCGCTACCTTTCACAAACCCATACAATCGCCCCTCTCGTCGGCACCTACTATATCTTTCTCCGCGGGCTCCCTTCCGCTGGCATCCTCTATCTTCCTAACAATAATGGTTGACGCTGCTCTAAAAGTTCTTCTTTAAGATTGCAGTGTCT
>JAUHQH010000082.1 GCA_030408485.1 Candidatus Neptunichlamydia sp.
GAGATGTGTATAAGAGACAGATTTTTGAAATAAAGATTCTTCAATGTTTTTCAGCGCGCCTATAATTCTTTCCTGCGATTTCGTATCTTTCCCTTCACTATCCTTTTTAACGAGAGACAATTTTTTAAGCATATCAAATTGTTCATCTTGCGTTAAATTGCTGAGATGGGATTTGTTCAATGTCTCTTTTATCATCCCCGAAATGGTGTCTCTTGAAATAGATAGCAAGTGTCTTTCTAAAGAATTAACGATATTTCTAGCAGCAAGCTCGATATTTTTCGTGCTATATCCTGGGATATTCTGATAGAGAAGATCTTCATATATTAGTTTGATTCCTCTTCCAGGAGAAATTTCCTTTAAAAGGATATTATTAACATTTGTCAATACGCGATGGCGATGAGTTACATTACTTAATGGAAATCCTATAGGAGACAAACGACAAACAGCTTTGAATATCAAATCATCTTTCATATTGAACTTGATCAGAGTATCCGACAAAAACAATATACTAAATCGCTCAACTATATCCTGTAGTTTTTTCATCTGAGAGAGCTGATTGTTATCCATGACTGTTTTTAGAAATGACTCTATTGTATCAAGATCATCCATCTTGATGTTCTCTCGAAAAAAATCAATTGTTTTCTTATCTGGTACTACATCAGTACGTGCAAACTTTGAGGGTGCTCTTCTCTTCAATGAGGAAAATTTTTGAATAATGTATTCATCTAGGTCTTCTATTACAGGAGGGTCTTTTTCAGGTGGCCTAAACAGAATTGTCTTTGACTCTTTTACTTTTCTATGGAACTGAAACGCCTTATCAATTTCCTCATTGAAAAGGATGAAGTACATAGCAGAGAATGCTTTAGCCAGATTCATCTTGCTGATATCTTCGTTTAAAGAGTTTTCAGCCATCTTCATGAAAAGCTTAGTAAACTCTTCATTATATTCTTTAATCTTCTCTATTCCATTTTGATATGATAATATTGTATTGAATAGATCGTTTTTGAACTTATTCTTAGTATTGACCATTTGAATGAGTAGATTTTCATAATATTCATATGACTGCTTAGATTTGAGTTTTTTTGAGACAACACCAAGGATCTTGTTCGTAGTTTCGTTGTCATCACCAGCCAGATCAACGAGTGCTCTGATATTTTTGTTTAGTAAGGATAATCTTTGAACGCTTAGATTAACTGTATTCTTTAACCTAGGGAGTCTGCTTTTTATTTCCTCGATTTTTTTCAGTATAGCTATTAAGTCTCTCCCAAACTTTGCAGGATTAACATGCGATTTAAAAGATATGATAAAGAAAGGAAATGACTTCCTAAGGAATGCTATACATTTCTCGAGACATTGCAGTTTGTTTTTTTGATACATTAAGAGCTTTTCGCCCTCATCCATAAGATTCAAATCTCGAAGACTAATTGTTTCCCGTATACCATAGATATCGCTATCCCATAGAAAATTGCTAGTCCCCACTATACTGAAAATACTTCCTAGAACATCTCCATATTCACCTCTGTCGTGATATCTGATATTACTTTTAGAGTTAAGAATTTGAAGTTCTCTAACATATTCAATACTTTCTCCACTTTCAGTGAATCTTGTTTCAAAACGAGCCCAATCATTTCGATTGATATTCAGAAAATCACTTTCATTATATTCTAACCACGTCTCATCTCTTACCGTTCGCTTGAATCCACTTTTTTCTGCCTTGTTAATTTTTAAATCTTGAATGGGAAGCCTCCCTGTTTCAGAATTTTTGAAAAAAACTGACAATAATATAGCTATTCCATATGACGAGAGACTATTCAGATTAAGCCCAATCAACTGAGGATCTTTTCTATAATTTATATCCTCAAGTGACACGAGCATAGAAAGATATAGAGCTCTATAGCTTTCTATTACAGAAATCAGATTTTTATCACTTGTCACTACCATTTTAAAAATATTAAGAACCCTTTTCACATGAGATACAAAATCAGCAGGACTATCTCCATATCTATTGATCAATATCACAGTTCTATTGAAGAAAATATCTAGGTGCGCATAACACTGTGTAATACTGGTTCCATCTTTTAAAAGAATTTTTTTGTAAGCATCGTAATCAAAACCATGATCTATATTCTCTACATTCTCTATGTTCAAGGCATCAAATATTGTCTCTTTAGAATACCCATTTTCAATAACCGCATGAAACATAGTCAGGAACTTGTCATACAAAGGCCCTTTCCATAATGTAATTGCTTCTTGAACGATATTTAAAACAGGATCATTCTCTGGAGGTTTTAAGGGAGGAATATCAGGTAAAAAAGAGGTTCCTGATATAGTAGGGATACTCATTGACGCTCCTCATCTCTTTTGTCTTTTATCCTCTTAGAGGCATAGATTCCACCCCCAATACCACCAACAAGAAACGGAGCTGCTGCGGCATATGCCCACTTGTTTCTATTAAAATGATCACCTACCGCTCGTCCATGTTCTTGCAGTCTACTCCACAAGCTACGTTGTTGATTTTGATGCTGTCCTCTATTCATGCCGTAAGGGTTACGTCTACGCTCATACTCATCCATAGGGTCAAATTGATCCCACGCATCCCAATCCATATGCTCCGGTGTTTCCGACATCTCCATTCCATTCCTCATGTTTTTGCATAGCCTCAACGATATCATGTTGAGTGAGATTTTTCTCTTCAAGATCGGGATTCATGTCGATGTTTTCTGTACTTCCTGTTTCAATACCTAGTTGATTCAGTTCTGCATCTAAATCCATTTTGACAACCTTTTTTTAAAAAATTTAACTAAATACATAATATTAGAAACTATAAACCTTTTCAAGGAATATTATTAATGTCACATTTAATTATCAGGATTGTTCATCATGTCACTCTCATTCATATGAGTGATGTTTGCAAAAACAGACTGTATAACCAAACCACCAACATGCTTTACTATGACCTTTAGTCTAAACCTATCTGTTTTGATATTCATTTTAGGCCATACAAAACGTCCTACATGATTACCCTCTCCTAATGTATCTGAGCTCATAGGAGAATAGTACGCTGGTATCCCATATGTTTTTTCATCATCCTCATCAAAATCCCCATTACCATCTCCCACGATAACCTTCAAATACATTGCATCTCCAGGCTTCAATATTCCCCCTGAAACGTATGCCATGACATCGTCTAGGCTAAACGTTTGCAATTCCTGGTACATCCTAGTTTCAAAAAAAGCTAATTCCCCATAGTTGTACTCCCCTTCTATCCAAGAAGGCTCTCCTATATTTTCCAAATCTATCTTGCTCATCTCATTATATGACATTGGAATTCCAATAGAGGAATGATTACAAATTAAATCGTCTTTCCCAGCAGTAACACAACCCCCAATCATTTGATTCTCAAAGATATATTTCTTGTTTTCCATATCCTTTGCAGGTTTCTTGTACCCATCAAAGGAATACGTAGACCAAGTGGAAGTCTTGGTATTAAAGAGCCAAGGTCCTACTGAAACAAACTCATACCCCAACATTTTAAAAGCAGCCATTGGAAGATCGTAACCCTTGTTCATACTTTTTGAAATAGGGTAGTATACAGGCAAAGAACCCTCGAACAATGAAGACACGACAAACCTAGAGTTCAGCTTATAAACATTTAGATCATCCGTATAGTAGTACAAATTTCTGTTCGATTTTACAAACCCTCCCTCAAAGCGAACACTATGATCATAGTGAAACGTCGGATCTCTTTGCAAAATCTTCTTGTCGTCGTGAGAAAGCAACCACCTATCTATACCCGTTGGAGTAAAAGTAATGATGTTCCCATTGAAATCCGTCATCGCTTCAAGAGATTCAAAAGGTACAATCTTTTTTGGAATTCCAATTTTCTTACCCTGGTCATTAGTAGCACCCATGAGCAAGTGTAGATCGTTAATTTTTGAAATGAAGATAGCATTCTCACGAGTGCTGTAAAACATCATTCTATTGCCAATAGAAGAACACCCCTTATTGACATCCTCCTCTTCGTTTACGGAGGGGAGGATGTCCAACAGCTTGTTTGATTTGGAAATTTCTTCATTACTTCTAAAATATTCACTAAAAAACCTCTTCCTAAAGACTAAGAAGGAGATTATAGTATCGTTGATAAAACTAATCAACATTAAAATGTACTATTCCGTATTATTTTATAATTATCCTATCATTATAAAATAAATTATTATTAATTAGTATATTAAGTTGTAACTAATTAATAATCAGTAGGTATTGGAGCTCCAAATGAGCCGATTGGTGAAGATTCCATTGACCCAGATAATGAGTCCTCCCCAGAAAGCACCCCAAAAGGTCGAAATATGGACCCCATATGAGAGTTCACTAGCAAGCCAGAAGGTAAAACCATTGATCACCAGTAGAAAGAGACCTAGTGTGAAAATGGTGATCGGAAGGGTAAGAAGGGTTAAAATAGGCCTTATAATTGAGTTGATAATGGCTAGTACTATACCGAACAGGACAGCGTCAAAATTGTTTTTTACTTCCAAGCCAGGAAGGAAATGAGCGCAGATTAGAATAACAATTGTTGTAATGATGACTCGGACAATAAAAAGGATCATTTATGTTTCTCTAGGGCAATATTGATCAGTCCCCCTGCGAGGATCGAATGACCCTCTCTTTCGCTGAGGCTGTGAGCCACTTTATAGCTTTCGTTTTTAGTCTTATTAAAGACCTCAAATTCATCATCTTTTTGAATGTGTTTTCTTGCATCTTTGATTTCGATAATGTCTTCTTGGGAAATGTTGTCATGATCTGCAGGATCGATAAAAGTCAGAGGAAGGATCCCAAAATTGCAAAGATTTTTACGGTGAATCCGGGCATAGCTTTTTGCAATCACAGCTTTAACCCCTAAATAACGGGGTGATATAGCAGCATGTTCGCGACTCGATCCCTGCCCATAGTTATTCCCTCCAATCACAAGAGATCCCGTTTTTTGATGTTTCATAGCTCTGTCGTAATACGATTCATCGACTTGCCCGAAGGTAAACTTACTAATCTCAGGAATATTACTTCTAAAAGGAAGCACTTTTGTTCCAGCTGGTAGGATTTCATCAGTAGAAATGTTATCTCCCATCTTCAAAAGAACAGGTCCTTCGATATGATCTTCCAAGGGGTCAAATTTAGGGAGAGGTTTAATATTAGGTCCCATAATGAGGTCCATTTTTTCTCCTGGAGGAGAGAGTTCCTCTAATAGCTCAATCCCTTTTGGTTCTTCATATTTCGGATAAGGAATTCCTAAATCACGTGGATCTGTGATCACTCCTGTTATGGCAGAGGCTACAGCAACTTCTGGACTACAAAGGTAGACTTGATCTTCTTTGGTTCCTGATCTGCCTGGAAAGTTTCTAGGATTTGTCCTAAGGCTAATTTTACCTGAAGCAGGTGCTTGTCCCATTCCAATACATCCATTACATCCCGCTTGATGAATACGAGCTCCAGCACGAATCAGAGGGTTGAGGTAGCCTCCTGTTGTTAGGTTTTCAAGGACTTGTCTTGATGTCGGATTGATATCAAAAGAGACTTGATCTTGAGCTTTTTTGCCATCGATGATCATGGCTGCGATCGCAAAATCCCGCATTCCTGGGTTTGCTGAAGAACCGATCATGGATTGGAAAATCGGTTTTCCAGCGACCTCTTTAACCGGAACAACATTTCCCGGGCTGCTGGGACAGGCAATTAAAGGCTCAAGTTTTGAAAGGTCAATTTCATCATGTTCATCATAGGTCGCATCAGGGTCTGCC
This sequence comes from Candidatus Neptunichlamydia sp., assembly GCA_030408485.1. GTDB lineage: Bacteria > Chlamydiota > Chlamydiia > Chlamydiales > Simkaniaceae > Neptunichlamydia. The sequence continues at coordinate 5,787 of JAUHQH010000082.1, forward strand.
TTGATTTCAATCCAATCTTTTCCCCTATCATGGAGTTCCATAAAGCGCTTTGTTTCTTCATCTGAAGGGAAAACACTTGTGGTAGCACCAAGCTCTGCCCCCATATTCGTGATGACATGACGATCCATAGCAGAAAGATTGTCAAGCCCAGGACCATAATACTCGATAATTTTTCCTACTCCCCCAGCAACATCATGACGACGGAGCATTTCTAAGATCACGTCTTTAGCACTCACCCAATCGGGAAGCTTTCCAGTGAGATTGACTCCCATAATTTTGGGCATTTTAATATAAAAAGGTTCTCCTGCAATGGCTAGAGCAACTTCAATCCCACCAGTTCCAATTGCAAGCATGCCTAAGCTTCCAGCAGCTGGCGTATGGCTATCTGAACCTACCATGGTCTTTCCAGGGATCCCCAATTTTTCCATATGAACAGGATGGCTGACCCCGTTACCGGGCTTGCTATACCAGAGGCCGAACTTTCGTGTTGCGCTCCATAGAAAAAGATGGTCATCAGGATTCTTAAAATCATTTTGGATAATATTATGGTCGACATATTGGCACGAAACTTCTGTTTTTGCTTCTTTTAGATCCATTGCTTCGAGCTCGAGCATGACCATCGTTCCTGTTGCATCTTGAGTTAAGGTATGATCAATCTTGATCCCAATCTCTTCCCCAGGGAGTATTTCCCCTTCGATTAAATGACTTTCAATTAATTTTTGTGCAATATTCTTTCCCATCGCAAATATACCTATTTTATGCCTTAATTTCGGAACATATCAAATCTCTCTTTTTTCCCTAAAGAATTTTGTATTTAGATAACCGTATAATATCCAAACAGACAAAAACCAATCCTTCATTCACGATAGGTATAAAATTAAAGAAATCTTGCTAGAGCATGTCCTAAAGGGATATGGAGTGTGCTCGCATGAAGGAGCTCTTCAACCTTCTCTTGTATGAGATCTAGTGAAGGTATAGGAGCTTTTATTGAGGAAAGAACCTCTTCTTTTCCTTTATAAAAAAGAAGGGAGGGGTCCCCACCGGATTGGATAAGATGAAGGTCGCGATAAAAGTAAAAAAGGTAAGAAAGCGCTTTTTCTGGATCATCGATTTCTGGAAGTTCTTTGTTTGGAGGAAGATCTTTTCTCATCAGTCTAAATCCAATGTGAAACATCTGCTCAGACAGTTCCTCTTCCTCTAATATCTCCTCCTTTTCGAAAAAGATCCGAAAGCATCGAGAAACCACTGTGGGGAGAAGAGATTCAACATGTGATGAAAGAAGAATAATGGTCACTTTAGAAACAGGTTCTTCAAGAGTTTTTAAAAGAGCGTTGGAGCTTGTTGGAAGCATCCGATCAGCTTCATGAAGAAGAAACACTTTCTGATTTGCTTCAAAAGGAGGAAGGGTTGTCTCTTCAATAAGCTGTCTAATCACATGGATCGGATGGTGATCCCCCTTTCCTTCGGGATAAAGAATACGTAGGTCTGGAGGATCCTTTTTTTCAGTTCTAAGGAGAGCATGTGCAAAGGTTTCTGCATACTCTCCTTTCCTTGAGCCTTTCGACCCTTCGAACAAAAGACAGTGAGGTGTTTTTTCTAGAAGTTTTCTGAGTTTAACGGGAAGTTTTTCTAGTTTAGACATAGCACTGACTCAATTCCAGCTATCGCTTTTTGATAAACTTCTTCGATCCCTTCTTTAGCATTAATAACATGAAACCTTTCTGGTTCCTCTTTCGCCAAGGATAAAAACCCTTCTCTCACCTGAGTATGAAACACTAGATTTTCTTTCTCAAGACGATCAGGAACATCATGTTTTCTTGCACGCTCAAGACCCACTTTTGGATCGAGATCAAGATAAAGGGTAAGGTCTGGTGTCAACCCACTGGTAGCTACCGAGCAAAGTGAACGGAGAAGTTTGATATCAAGATGGCGAGCTGCTCCTTGATAAGCAAGCGTTGAGTCATTAAACCGATCGCATAAAACAACTTTCCCCTCTTCCAAGGCTGGAAGGACAATTATTTTCACATGGTGCGCACGATCGGCAAGAAACAAGAAAAGCTCTGCATTTGCGCAAATAGAGGTTTTTTGCTCGTGAAGAAGAAGTTTTCGAATATCATGCCCAAGAGGAGTTCCTCCTGGTTCAAGGGTTTTAATCACTTGATGTCCCTTCTCAGAAAGGGCATCATAAACGCGATTAATCAGAGTGGTTTTTCCAGCACCTTCACCTCCTTCGAAAGTGACAAAGAGTCCTTTATTTCTTCTCTTCAATTTTCTCTTCTTCTTCGAGGTATTCGATCTTTTGCATTGCAATTAGAGTGTCATTATTTTTCAAGCTAACAACTTTGACTCCTTGTGTTGAACGACCCATAACGCGGATATCTGACATACTCAGGCGAATGGTTTGTCCTGTACTCGCCATCAGAATAACGCTATCCTTGTCTCCGACAGAGAGAGCTCCGACAACTTGACCATTCCGCTTACTAGTGATGATCGATCGAACACCCACACCTCCTCGGTTGGTATGTCTAAATTGGTCAACACTTGAGCGCTTTCCATACCCGTTCTCACAAACAACAAGAACAGTTTCATCTCCTTTCATAACCTCGCAAGAAACCACGTGGTCACTCTCACTCTTTAGTTTGACGCCCCGAACACCACGAGCAACACGGCCGATCGCTCGAACCTGATCTTGATCAAAGCGAACGGCCATTCCTTCATGCGTGAATAGCATGATTTGTTCTATTGGTCTTACAGTATGAGCTGAGATGACTTCATCTCCATCATCGATGTTAATCGCATAGACCCCTTTGCGGCGTGGAGAGCTGAAAGAATCAAGAAGAGTCTTCTTTACAACTCCTTGCTTCGTTGCAAGGATAATCGCCACCTCTTCCTCTTGGAAGTTACGGACGCGGAGTTGTGCTGCTATTTGCTCACCTTCACTGAGTCCCTCAAGAAGATTAACTAGAGGCTTTCCTTTAGAGCGGCGGCTTCCTTCAGGAATTTGCCAAACCTTGACCCAGTATACACGGCCAAAGTTGGTAAAGAACATGATCGTATCATGGGTTGAGGCAACATATAGATCTTTGATCGTATCATTTTCCTTTTTCTGATCAAAACCTATGACCCCTTGACCTCCACGCTTTTGTTCACGGAAAGTACTAATCGGCATTCTCTTAATATAGTCATCACTAGAGATCGTTAAAATCACAGGTTCATCTGCAATGAGATCCTCCATTTGGAATTCTTCTTCCGCAGGAACAATTTGTGTTTTTCTCTCTGTTTTATCAAATGATTGAACCTGCTGAAGCTCTTCCTTAATAATCCCTCTCACAAGCGTCTCACTTGCAAGAATTGCACGATAGTGAGCAATTTTAGCCTGAAGATCAGCATATTCATCTTCGATCTTAGCTTTTTCCATCCCTGTAAGTTGGTAAAGGCGAAGATCGAGAACGGCATTTACTTGTCGATCGGTAAATTCATACTTTTCAACAAGCTTGACTTTTGCTCCATCGCGATTAGCACTTTGACGAATAATTTTAACCACTTCATCAAGATGGTCCAGTGCTTTTAAATATCCCTCTAGGATATGTGCACGCGCTTCAGCTTTATTCAGTTCAAAACGTGTACGGGCCCGGACAACTTCAATCCGGTGATCCACCCAAGCAGAAATCATCTGCTTGATATTCATGATCCGAGGAAGACCTTTATCCAAGGCTAGCATGTTACAACCGAAAGTAATCTGCATATCTGTGAATTTATAAAGCTGATTGGTCACAACATCAGGAATTTCTCCCTTTTTCAGATCAATCGCTACGCGCATCCCTTCCTTGTCTGACTCATCTCGGATATCAGAAATCCCGGTGATTGCTTTATTATTGATAAGGTCAGCAATTCTCTCGATTAAACGTGCTTTGTTAATGTTATAAGGCACTTCATCGATAATAATCCGTTGACGATCGGTATCTTTGATATCTTCAACATGAAGCGTTCCTCGAAGGGTCAGTTTCCCTCGCCCTGTATGGAAAGCTTCTTTGATGCCACGATAACCGCAAATCATCCCTCCTGTGGGAAAATCTGGAGCTGGCATCACTTGCATAATTTCATCAATTGTCACATTGGGATTATCAACGACAATTTCTGTCGCTCGACAAAGTTCTATTAAGTTGTGGGGAGGAATGTTTGTCGCCATTCCGACAGCAATCCCTGATGACCCATTACAAAGGAGGTTTGGAAACTTTGCAGGGAAAACCGTTGGTTCTTTTTTCGTTTCATCATAGTTCGGAACGTATTCGACAGTTTCTTTATCGAGATCTTCCATAATAGCCATGGAAGGCTTTGTAAGACGCGCTTCAGTATAACGCATCGCAGCTGGAGGATCACCATCAATGGAACCAAAGTTCCCTTGTCCTTGAACCATCGTATAACGCATGACCCAATCTTGCGCCATCCGCACAAGCGTTGGGTAGATGACCTGTTCACCATGAGGGTGATAATCTCCGGAAGTGTCACCACAAATCTTTGCGCATTTTCGGTGTTTAGCCCCAGGACTCAAGTTCAACTGACGCATTGCATAAAGAACGCGACGTTGCGACGGTTTGAGTCCATCACGAACATCTGGAAGAGCGCGGGCAATAATGACCGACATAGAGTAACGAAGGTAACTTTCCTTCATTTCTTCTTCCACGCTACGTGGGACGACTGTTTCTCCTTCTGTGTAGGACATTGGTTTCTCCTATTAAATATCTAAGTTTTTAACCGAAAGGGCATGTGATTCAATAAAAGCACGGCGAGGTGCAACTTCGTCTCCCATAAGCATTGTAAACATATGGTCTGCAGCAACAGCATCAGGCATCGTTACTTGTACAAGAGTTCTCTCAAAAGGATCCATTGTTGTTTCCCAAAGCTGATCTGCATTCATTTCACCAAGTCCTTTATACCTTTGAATTTCAATTCCTTTTCTTCCATTAACTCGGAGGAACTCAATCAGTTCTTTGAGAGAATAAACGGGTGTTTCAGCTCCACTTTCTTCGATAATATCGAGAAGCTTTCCTTCTGCTTTAACATACTGGTCTAGGGCAAAACTATAGTTAGCAAGTTTCTCTCTAAGAACTTTTAGTTTGCCATCTTCATACAGCTCAACAAAAGTTAAAGCCCGAGGAGTAAACTCTTTCATCTCTTCCGTTTGTTCTTCTTCGGGAATTGAGGTTAACGTCTCCTCATGTTCCTTCCATTGATTTTCTTCGTCACGCTGCTTAAGTTCTTTAAACTCGTCATTTGAATAGACAAATGTGTGCTCTCCATTCAGGATGATATGGAATCGAGGGAGGAATCCTTCATCATTTTGAGCCGCTAAAAACTCTCTAAAAGGGATCCCCTTCCTCTCAATAGAGGCAATGAGTTGTTCAACTTCAAGGATTGAATAAAGCAGTGTTTTCACTTCATCCTGTTCGAGAGCTTGACTATGTGAAGCAAGTCTTAAAGTGATATCACTGATCCCTAAGTTTAAAAGATATTCATCCATCTCTTTTTCTGAATGAATATACCGACTTCTTTTCTTTCGAGACACGCGATAAAGAGGTGGCTGTGCAATATAAACATATTTGTTTTCAATCAGCGCTGGCATGTGCCTGTAGAAGAACGTTAAAAGAAGGGTGCGGATGTGAGAGCCATCGACATCAGCATCCGTCATAACAATAATCTTGTGGTAACGGAGCTTTTCAATGTTAAAATTATCTTTCCCAATTCCACAACCAAAAGCTGAAACCATTGTTCCTACTTCTTGATTTTGAAGAACCTTTTGAAGTCTTGCTTTCTCAACGTTTAGGATTTTACCTCGAATCGGTAAAATCGCTTGGAAACGTCTATCACGACCCAGTTTTGCAGAGCCACCGGCAGAGTCTCCCTCAACAATATAGATTTCACACTTTGCCGGATCATTTTCTTGGCAATCACTCAATTTACCAGGGAGACGGCTACTATCAAGAGCAGTTTTTCGAAGTGTCAGTTCGCGAGCCTTCTTAGCAGCTTCTCTTGCTTGTGCAGCAAGAATGGCTTTGTCAACAATGGTTCGAGCAATTTGAGGATTTTCATCAAGAAATGTTGAGAATCCTTCCCCTACAATTTGTTGAACAACAGAGGCAACTTCACTATTTCCAAGCTTTTGCTTTGTTTGACCTTCAAATTGAGGATTGGCGATTTTAATTGAGAGAACTGTTGTGAGTCCTTCTCGCATATCTTCACCGGAAACAGAAACTTTAGATGTTTTGAGAAGATTATTGCTTTTAATGTACTGGTTTAATGAACGGGTAAGTGCCGAGGAGAATCCTGAGACGTGTGTTCCTCCATACCTTGTTGCAATGTTATTGACGTAAGAATAGATCGATTCACTATAGGTTCCATTCCATTGGATGGCAAGTTCAAACTCAATGGGACCGTCATGTAGCTCTTTTTTCCCTTTTATGTAGATTGGCTTATCAAAAAGAACCGTTTTATTTTCATTGAGATAGGTAACAAAAGAGGAGATTCCCCCGTCATATTCGAATACCACATCTTCTTTGTCTTCCTCTCTTTCATCTCTGAAGAGGATCTGAATTCCACGATTCAAAAAGGCAAGTTCTCTTAAGCGGTTCAGAAGAATACCATGGTCATATTCAGTCAGAGAGAAGATCTCTTCATCTGGAATAAAATGTACTTTGGTTCCTCTTTTATCGGTCTCTTCGAGAACTTTTAAAGGTTGTGTCACTTTTCCACGGGAGAAGTGAATCGAGTGGTGTTTCCCTTCTTTGTAAACTTCTACTTCCATTTGCTTAGAAAGAGCATTCACACAACTGACACCTACTCCATGAAGGCCACCAGAGACTTTATACGTACTCTTATCAAACTTACTGCCCGCATGAAGAATCGTCATGACGACTTCAACAGCTGAAACATCGCGTCCTTGCTTTTTAGACTCTTTTTCATGCTTGCCTACAGGAATTCCCCTTCCATCGTCTTCGACAGTGACAGAATTATCTTCGTGAATGGTCACTTGAATCAGCGAGCAATAACCTGCCATTGCTTCGTCAATACAATTATCGACGACTTCGTAAACAAGTTGATGAAGCCCATTGACCGTCGTGTCACCAATATACATCCCAGGTCTTTCTCGTACCGCTTGAAGGCCTTCAAGAACAGTGATCGAGCTAGCAGTATATTCTTGATATTCCTGCGTCTTGGGATCTTTTTCTTTTGTCATTGTCATTATTTCCTACTTAACTTTTATCCAATTTTAAAAAAGATATTCTGAAATTTCACTTTCGGAAATCTCTCTTGAAACGCTGCCATCAGGCGGTGTTTCTCATGCTCTACTAGCAAACTTAAAAGTGTTGAGTTTTTTACAAGAACCTTAAGAATTCCACCATCAAAACTCACTGCGCGAGATATTTTTGCTATCCGCTCCCCAACAACTTGTGGCCATGCCTCAATTATTAAGTGGGGTTGGTCATTCACTTTTCCGGAAAGATTGGTTAAGATCTCCGGTAGAAGGTCTCCGATTCTCCTTCCTGTTGGCATACTGCCGTCGTAATTTTTTGGTGTTCTTTTCATTGCAAGCTTTAAACCAGCTACCTTTTTGCACTATAGAAAAAAGAGAGCAAAAGGGCAAGTAAATTATCACAACAAATGGACTGGAAAAATAGTAAATTATATTGCTGCACTGAATCCGACTAAGAAAATTTATGGATTTGATTCATTTGAAGGATTCCCAGAAGATTGGGTCAAAGAAGATAGAGTAGTCCTTAAAGAGAATATTTTAGCTTTCAATACCCCCTAAAAAAAGAGGCGCGCGTGAAACTGATAACACTTTTATGTATAAAAATTTTGCTGATTGACTACTAGACATTTTTAATCACTTTATAATAGAATAATTGGGGAACAAGGAATTGTATTATGGCAAATAAAGGCCCACGCGAAAAAATTCGACTAAAGAGCACCGAAAGTGCTGAAACCTATTGGACATTTAAAAACAAACGCAATAGCCCTGAACGGCTAGAACTTAAGAAATTCGATAAGAAACTTAGAAAACACGTTATTTTTAAAGAAGCCAAGTGATCTTTGAATTTTCGATTACACGTAAATACCTCATCCCGAGGAAAAAGCAATTGTCGATGTCGCTCATAGCCCTGATTTCAGTCGCGGTTATTTCATTAGTAGTCTGGTTAATTCTCATCTTCCTATCGGTCACTGATGGGATTGAGAAGAATTGGCTCAAAAAATTAACTTCTCTCAATGCTCCGATCAGGATCACCCCTACAGAGCAGTACTACCATTCCTACTATTATCAAGTGGATGGCATTAGTCAAGAATCTGACTACACCTACAAAAGTATTGGCGAAAAAGCATCCAGTCTACTCACCGACCCCTACTCTCCAAAATATGATCAGGAAGTCCCTAAGCGGTGGCCTAACAAATTGTGCAATGCAGATGGATCTATAAAGGATCTCGTTAAAGAAACCTTTCATGTTCTTCAAGTGTTGAACCTTCCTGCACAGGATTATGAAACTTCTGGTGCCGTATTAAAACTGCGCATGGTTCGCCCACAAGGGATCCCCTTTTCAAGAACTCAAGAAAAAGGGCAAGGATATCTCACACAAGTGTCCTATATCTCAACCTTCAACGGGAAAAGCCCTGAACTTCCGAGTTTAATTGAACCTCCTCGCCCAGAAGACCTAAACCATCTCTTCTTTTTAGCTAATGTCTCTTCAAGAGGAGTGAGTAAAGACTATCCTGATGACCTTGTAGAAATTTCTGCATCTGACTTTCAAAAAAGATTGAAAACGCTTCTTACCCACATCACCATCGAGCAAATCGAAACAACTTCTCATCGATGGCAAGCGATAGGAGCTCTAATCCCAGAAGGGATCGAGTTTGATGCCTATGCACCGGTTAAGCATGCAAAAGTGTCCCAAGTTGTTTTCCCCATAGACCAAAAGAAATGCACTGGAAAAATTGTAAAAAAGCAAGGATATTTTCATTATATGGGACATGACGGAAGCAGTCATCACGTCAGCCTTTCAGTCCCTCTTTTTATCGAGGGAAGAATATCTATGGATGTCAAGCTATGTCCAACAAATTTGGAGGAAGTCCATTCATTGACTGATCTACGCTTTGAAGTAAAAACTACCCTTCAAGGAGTTCCATTAGAGGGGCAAGTCCCTTGGGAAAGACTTGAGATCAAAAAAGGGAAAGTAAAAACACACTTTGAAAACGCACCTGAAGTTTCTCCTTTATGGCCTTACTTTGTAGGAGACGAAGCCCTTTTACCTAAAACCGAGGCACCTGCCGTTGTTCTACCCAAACACTTTCAAAATAATGGCGTTCAAATGGGAGATATTGGCTATTTTTCCTATGGAGCTGTAACAAGTAGTTCGGTTCAAGAACAACGACTTCCTGTGACAGTATGCGGCTTTTATGATCCTGGTGTCATGGCCATTGGTGCAAAGGTGATCCTAACAAGCCCGGAACTCCCCCATACGATTAATGCAGCTTCTCAATCAATGATTGATCCTAACATGGTTAATGGGATTCAAGTTTACTTGGGAGATTTAGGTGCCGCAAAGGAAATGAAAAGAAAAATTGAAGAAGCGTTTGAGCTCCAAGGACTCTCCTCCTATTGGAAAGTGACAACGTTCCATGAGTATGACTTTGCAAAAGATCTTCTTCAGCAATTCCAAAGTGATAAATACCTCTTCACGTTAATTGGAGTGATTGTTCTTCTTGTTGCTTGCAGCAATATCATTTCTCTTTTAGTTATCTTAGTGAATGATAAACGAAAGGAAATCGCTATTCTCAGTGCTATGGGAGCTTCAAAGAAGAGTATCGCTATTATCTTTACCCTTTGTGGAGGGATCATCGGGATACTCAGCACTCTTATTGGAATGCTCGCGGCAATGCTTACCCTTCATAATATTGATAGTGTTGTCAGCTTCTTGAGTTTCTTGCAGGGACATGAGGCTTTCAATACTGTCTTTTATGGAAAATCTCTCCCAAACCAGTTAAGTCACCATGCATTGATCTTTATCTTGATAGCAACACCGATTATTTCTCTTCTTGCTGGCTTAGTACCAGCCTTAAAGGCTACAAAACTCCATCCTTCTCAAATCCTGAGATCCGAATGATTATCCTCGAAGCAAAAAACTTAAAGAAGGTTTTTATAAGCCCAGGAAAGTATGAAATCTTAAAAGGGGTTTCTTTAACTGTGCATGAGGGTGAAACAATCGCAATTATGGGTCCTTCTGGGGTGGGAAAAAGTACCCTACTCCATATTTTAGGGACCCTTGATACTCCCTCAGAAGGGACCTTGGAAATTGCAGGTAAAAATGCCCTAAGTGCACAAGCAGCAACTTTGCGGAATCAGCACATTGGGTTTGTCTTTCAAAACTATAACCTCCTTGATGAATATTCGGTCATTGATAATGTCTTAATGCCAACAAGAATTGCGCGAATAAGCGGTAAGGGAAACCTCGCAAAAAAACTCCTTCAAGATGTTGGATTAAAAGATCATATGCACCACTTAGCGAAGCAACTCTCTGGTGGAGAAAAACAACGCGCAGCGATTGCTCGAGCTCTCTGCAATAATCCAGACCTCATTCTAGCCGATGAACCGACAGGGAATCTTGATGATGCAAATTCTGCAAGAATCCATGAGCTTTTAATTTCTTCTGCCAAAACATTGGATAAGGGGCTGATTGTTGTCTCGCATAACCATGAACTTGCCAAACAGTGTGATGTCGTCTATACCCTACACGATGGCTACTTGGAGAAATTGTAATGGAAATTCTAGTCATTGGAGTAGGATATGTTGGGTTAGTCACAGGAACCTGCTTTGCAGAGATGGGGCACCATGTCACCTGTTTAGACATCGATAATGGTAAGATTGATCGATTAACTAAAGGCAAAATTCCCTTCTATGAACCTGGTCTCAAAGAACTCGTCTCCCGAAATGCCTCAGCAAAAAGAATCCAATTTACCACAAGTTATGAAGCTACAAAAACAGCTGAAGTCATTTTCATTGGAGTCGGAACACCATCCCAAAAAAGTGGAGCAGCAAATCTCAGTCAGGTCGAATCAGCAGCACGCTCTGTCGCAAAGCATTTATCTCAGTATTCTGTGATTGTTAACAAATCAACGGTTCCTGTAGGGACTGCGCGAAAACTTAAGCAAGTCATTAGAGATTCCTTAGCAGAAAGAGAGGTTGATATCCCTTTCGATATCATTTCATGCCCCGAATTTCTAAAGGAAGGCTCCGCAATAGACGATTGCATGAAACCTGACCGGGTTATTATTGGGAGTGATAGTGAAAGAGCAACACGGATTTTAAAACGACTATACTCTTCATTTACCCTCAATCATGACCGAGTTCTCATTATGGATCTTGAATCTGCAGAACTCACTAAATACGCTTCGAATGCGATGCTTGCTACCCGAATATCTTTTATGAATGAGCTCTCAGAAATCTGCGAAAAAGTTGGAGCAAATATTAATCAAGTACGCCTCGGAATGAGTGGAGATCATCGTATTGGATATCACTTCCTTTATGCTGGGGCAGGTTATGGTGGTTCTTGCTTTCCTAAAGATATTCGAGCGCTCTGTGCAATTGCAGAAGATTTGGGCTGCAAAACGCCTCTCCTTGAAGCTGTAGACACTGTTAATGAAAAGCAAAAAAAACGCCTTTCCAAACGTGTTTCCGATTATTTCTCAAAAAAGGGTGGGGTCAAAGGCAAAACGATTGCAATTTGGGGACTCTCGTTTAAACCTAATACGGATGATATACGGGAAGCTCCTTCTTTAACACTCATTCACTCCCTTCTCAAAAAAGATGCAAACCTTCGCTTGTATGATCCTATCGCAATGGATAATGCTAAAAAAGAGTTTAAAGGAAAAAAACACATCCGCTTTTGTTTAAATGAATATCAAGCAGCGCTCAATGCGGATGCCATTATTCTGATGACTGAATGGAAACAATTTCGGTTTGTGAACTTAAAAACTGTTTTAACAAAAATGCGCGGCAGGGCATTCTTTGATGGTAGAAACCAATACCATCCTAAGGAAATGGCACTTAAAGGATTTCATTACGTTGGAGTCGGGATACCAAAGACACCCACAGATCTTTTAAGAGAGCTCTGTTCTACTCATCGAAAGAAGGAACTTGAATATGGAAATGGAACAAGTGCATTTGAAATCGACACTGAATTTATTGATTGATAAGCACTTAAGTCAACTAATTCCTGAAGAAAATCGTCCCCAATCTCTTTTATATGAAGCCGCTCGTTACTCCCTTCTCCTTCCTGGAAAAAGACTCCGTCCTATTTTCCTTCTTAAAGTTCTAGAAGACTATGGAATTCCTGTAGAAAAGGGACTGGATGCAGCAGCAGCAATTGAAATGATCCATACATACTCCTTAATTCATGATGATCTTCCTTGTATGGATGATGATGATTTGAGAAGAGGAAAACCTTCTCTTCATAAAGTTTATGGCGAAGGTCAAGCTGTCTTAGCTGGAGATTTTCTTCTAACTTATGCTTTTGAAGTGCTTGCAAAAAGCTCTCTTCCGCGTGAGATCATCACCATCATCGCTAAAGCTGCAGGTGGCGAAGGAATGATTGGAGGGCAGATTGTCGACCTTCTTTCGGAAGAAACAACACCTGATTGGGATACCCTTCTTTTTATGTATTTAGGTAAAACGGCAGCCCTTTTTTCTTCAGCCTTAGAATGTGGGGCTGTCATCAGTGGCGCTTCATATTCAGAGCAAACAGCTTTTAGAAATGCCGGGAAATATTTTGGAATCGCCTTTCAAATTCATGATGATATTCTCGATGTTACTTCTGATGAAGAAACTCTAGGAAAGCCGGTTTTTTCAGATGTTAAGAATAAAAAGTCAACTTGCCTCTTAATTTTTGGACTAGAAAAAGCTAAAGACATCAGCTCTTCTTTCCTTGAAAAAGCTTTAAACGCCCTTCCTGAGAAAGCCCTAAAAGTTCAAGAACTTCTCCAATTTGAAAAATAATAAAAGACATGAGAGAATGCATACATGGAAATGACTATAGGAAAACAAATGCGCCCTTTTTATCCTTTTTTTAAGCGTTTATTTGATATTATATTCAGTCTTACTTTCGTCATCGTCTTATCCCCTATCTACCTTATGGTTACCCTATTAATAAAACTCGACTCAAGAGGCCCTATTTTTTATGTTGGGAAACGTCTAGGGAAAGGAAAAAAACATATCAAAATCTACAAATTTCGGACGATGTATACCAATGCTGAAGAGCACCTTGCAGAGGCGTTAAAAAACGATCCCAAAATGGAAGAAGAATGGAATATTTATCAAAAACTTCAAGATGACCCTCGTTGTACAACCGTTGGAAAATTCTTAAGAAAAACTTCCATGGATGAATTCCCTCAATTTTTTAATGTTTTAAAAGGAGACCTAAGCGTTGTAGGGCCGAGACCTCATTATATTTACGAACTAGAAGAAAAAGAAAATAGTCCCCTAAAAAAGTATGCGCACTACGTTCTCTGTGTAAAACCTGGAATCACAGGACTTTGGCAAATCTCTGGGCGCAGCCACCTCTCTTATGAGGATCGAGTGGAACTCGATAGCCTCTACTGCAAAAAACAATCCTTTTTATATGATCTTTATGTTATCCTAAAAACAATTCCCTTAGTCTTACTATCTCGTGGAGCTGTATGAAAGCTGTTCTTGTAACTGGGGGTGCAGGTTATATTGGAAGCCATGTATGCAAAGCATTAGCAAAAAAAGAGTACCTTCCAGTCGCCATTGATAATCTCTCTACGGGTAATCGGCAAGCCGTCAAATGGGGACCGCTTTTTGAGGGAGATATTGGAGATCAAGAGCTCATCAAAACCCTTCTTGAAACCCATCCTATTTGTGGAACAATCCACTTAGCTGCCTATTCAAATGTCCGAGAATCTCATCAGGTTCCCCTGAAGTATTACCAAAATAACGTAAGCGGAGCTCTCAAACTTATAGAGGTCCTTCTTGAGAAGAAGATTACTCCGCTTATTTTTTCAAGTACTTGTGCTGTTTATGGGATGCCTCAAAAAGTTCCGATTGATGAGAACCATCCGAAAAACCCTATCAATCCTTATGGAGAATCCAAATTAATGGTAGAAAAAATTCTCCAAACAGTCCCTGATCTTAATTACGCAATTTTACGCTACTTCAATGCTGCAGGGGCTGATTTAGAGGGAGATATTGGAGAATCCCATAATCCTGAAACCCACTTGATTCCTCTCTTGATTCAAACTGCTCTGGGGGAAAGAGAGACATTTATATTGAATGGTGAAGATCATGAAACAGAAGATGGGACTCCCATTCGAGATTTTATTCATGTCGCCGATTTAGCTCATGCGCATATCCTTGCTCTTGAAAAATTATTAGAAGAAAAGGAAAATCTTGTCTTAAATCTAGGAACAGGAAATGGTTATTCTGTCCAGAATGTCATTTCTTATGTCCAAGAAAAATCTCAAGTAAAAATCCCTATTCTTAAGAATTATCGATTTCCAGGAGACCCTCCGATTCTGATTGCAAATGGAACTAAAGCCATGAATACCCTTCATTGGAAGCCATCGTTTGGGCTTGCAAAAATGATTGAAACTGCATGGAATTGGCATCAATAAAGCATCGAGATCGAGGTATGAAGCGACAAAAAACATGGCCTTTTTTCCTCATTGCTCTATTTTTTACTCTGACTTCTTTTTTTCCTGTTCTTCCCTTTTCCCCCTATTTAGCCATTCTATATCAGCGCAGTGAATGGATAAAAGCTCTATGGATTTCAACACTTTGTGGTTGTATCCTTGATCTTCTTTCCACATCCTCTTTTGGACTCCACGCTTTACAAATGCTTTTAGTTACAATCTGTTTATACCGGTTGCGCATTCATTTTATTGATAAGCCAATTGGACTCGCCTCATATACAGCTCTAATCTCTTTAGCATCAACTTTATTTTCCCGTTTATCATTACTCCTTTATGATCCAGGCTTTCCCTTTACATTTAAGGGACTTATCACCGACTTTATCCTTATGCCCCTTGCAGATGCTCTTCATGCATTCCTCTTTTTCTCTTGTTCGCTCATTTTTTATCGGCTACTGCAAAAGCTTTACTTTCGTTTCCTTCTTTTGAAAAAAGAAAAGCATTCTTAAAAGACCCGATAATCATACCAGAAGAACTCGATCTCACTCCTCACCATGGTAGCTACACTTTCTATATTGAAAGCTGGAGAAAGACTTTAGGGACCTCCATCCATTTTGAAACCAAAGAAGGACGCCATAATCTTGTCACTGAATGGGATAATAAGTCTGAAGCCGTCATTATTGAATCTATTAGATCTCATTTTCCCGATCATCATTTTCTTGCTGAAGAAAGTGGATAATCTGGAGAAAAAAGAGGTTGAATTCAGTGGATTATTAATCCTCTGGATGGAATAGTCAATTTTGCCTATAAACTTCCCATATTCTCTGTGAGTATTGCTGCAACGTTTCAGTCAGAGATTTTAGTAGGCATTATTTATAACCCTCTATCCGACACGGCGAATGGAGCCTACAACTATTGATGTAAGCTATCTTGCAGTCGGTCGATTTGATTCTTTTTGGGAAATTTCTCTTCAACCTTGGGATTATGCAGCCGGAAATCTTCTAATAGAAGAAGCGGGAGGAACCTTCACAGATTTTGAAGGAAATCTCTATACCTTATTTGCAAAAGGCCTTATCATCGCCTCAAATGGGCTACTACACGACAAAATGGTCAAAAAAATATAGGCGACAATGAAACATGCAGCTGATTAATGGAAAAAAAATAGCACAAGAGCTTCAGCAAGAAATTAAAGCTCAAATCGAAAAAATCCATGGGCGAAAGCCAGGGCTTGCATTTGTTCTTATTGGAGAAGATCCTCCTTCGCAAGCCTATGTTCGGATGAAGAAAAAGAGTTGTCAGGAAGTTGGGATCCATTCGGAAATACTAGAACTCCCAGGAGATATTTCTCAAGAAGATATCCTTAAAGAAGTCGACCGACTGAACCAAGATGGAGCAATCGATGGAATCCTTATTCAACAACCCCTTCCAAAGCAAATATCCACAACAGCTATTGTCGAAGCGACCGATCCTGAAAAAGATGTCGATGGATTTCATCCAATGAATATGGGGCATCTCCTTCTTGGTGAAAAAGAGGGCTTTTCAGCTTGTACCCCCCTTGGAGTTGTTAAACTCTTGCAAAAAATTGGGTTTGAAACCAAAGGTAAACATGCTGTGATTATTGGGAGAAGTAATATTGTGGGGAAACCTCTAGCTGCCCTCCTCATTCAAAAAGGAGTGGATTGTACAGTCACCATTGCCCATAGAGAAACCAAGAACCTTGCTGAGGTTTGCTTGGAAGGTGATATTCTCATTGCAGCGATAGGAAAAGCTCATTTTATTAAAGAGCATATGGTCAAAAAAGGTGCCATTGTGATCGATGTGGGAATCAACAGAACAGATCATGGACTTGTTGGCGACGTCGACTTCGAAAGAGTCAAAGAAAAAGCGCAAGCCATCACTCCTGTCCCCGGTGGTGTTGGCCCTATGACAATTGCGATGCTTCTCTCTAATACCTATGATAGCTATAAAAAACGATGGGGGTAATCCTTCTTTTCTTACCTATTACTTATCGGATATGCAAAGAAACCAACGAGAGCATTCAAGGAGTGGCTCATACTCACCCCTATCACCTTCAAATTGATCACTTGGGCAGTACAATAGGTTCTTTTTCGACACTTCCTCCTTTCTTTGGCCACATCAGGGGGTAAAGGCATTTCTCTTTATTCTGTTTTTTGATTTGACACGCTGTATCTATATTTACTAGAAATTGAGCTATAACCATTTGACACGTCCGACTGTATAGAGAAAATACTCCTCCTGTCACTTCTTTTTGCCCTTTTATTAGGATTGAC